>JAIUOG010000010.1 GCA_020161725.1 Pseudomonadota bacterium | reverse complement strand
TTTTTTAATTAAATCGAGACTTTGGTCAGAATGATCTAAACCTTTTAAATTTTGTCTTGATAATAAAAGAGCAGAAGGCCCGTGATGTTTATCTAAGGCTTGCTGCCAGGCTACAGCCGTTTCCACGAGATCAGCCGGGCGCCAAACATCTAAATTAGGCGTTAAGCGAAGCATTGCTGCATGTTCAATGGGTTGATGCGTTGGGCCATCTTCGCCTAAACCAATGGAGTCATGCGTTAAAACATAGATAACGCGTTGATTCATTAAAGCACTTAGACGAATGGCATTTCTGGCATAATCAGCAAAAACTAGGAAAGTGCCGCCATAGGGAATAAAGCCACCGTGAAGGGCAAGACCATTCATAATGGCGGCCATTGCAAATTCACGCACACCATAATTGAGATAATTGCCTGAGAAATCCTCCGCTTTTATCGCTTTAGTGCCCGACCAATTGGTATTATTAGAACCGGTTAAATCAGCAGAACCACCTAGCATTTCAGGTAAAATAGCTGCAAATTGCTCGATGCACAGTTGTGAGCTTTTGCGAGTAGCTAAAGTTTTATTATTAGCCTGGCATTCTTTAATAAAATTAGCAGCAAATTCTTGCCAATTGTCAGGAAGGCAGCCATTTATACGGCGAAGAAAATCATGATAGGCTTCAGGATATTTTTTTTCATATTGGACACAGAGGCTTAACCAACCATCTTCAATTGCTTGCCCTTTTTCTTTATTGCTCCAGGCTTGATAATATTCTTCTGGTATTACAAAAGGTGCATGAGACCAATTAAAAGTAGATCTCACCGCTTCAATTGCTTGTGCACCTAAAGGTGAACCATGCGCTTTTTCAGAGTTAGCAAGTGGAGAGCCAAAACCAATTTCTGTTTTACAAATGATAAGGCTAGGTTTTGTCTTTTCTTCTTGAGCTTTATAGATGGCAGCTTCAATTTCTTCTGGGTTATGGCCATCAATAGGGCCTATTACCTGCCAATGGTAAGCTGCAAAGCGCTCTTTGTTATTATCGCTAAACCACCCTTCTACCTTACCATCAATGGAAATACCATTATCATCATAAAAAACAATTAACTTACCTAATTGCAGGGTGCCAGCTAAAGAGGCTGCTTCGTGTGAAATACCTTCCATCAGACAGCCATCACCAATAAAGGTATAGGTATAATGATTCACTAAATCAAAATCAGGGCGATTAAAGTTTGCTGCTAAATTTTTCTCAGCGATAGCAAAACCAACGGCGTTAGCAAGCCCTTGACCTAGTGGGCCTGTCGTTGTTTCCACGCCTGGTGTATGTGCATATTCAGGATGCCCTGGTGTTTTTGAATGTAATTGCCTAAAGGCTTTTAAATCATCGATGCTCAGTTTATAGCCAGCTAAATGCAATAATGAATAAAGCAACATCGAGCCATGGCCATTAGATAAGACAAAACGATCGCGATTAAACCAATATGGGTTATTAGGACTATGTTGGAGGAATTTCGTCCAAAGGACAGTGGCAATATCAGCCATTCCAAGCGGCATCCCTGGGTGACCTGATTGGGCCTTTTCAACCGCATCAATACTTAAAAATCGAATGGCATTAGCTAACTCTTTAGTAGAAAGATTCATAGAGCATTTTTTTATGATTTTGAGGAGTCAGTTATTGTCGCTCAGAAGCATTCAATCAGCAAGTTAACTGCAATTTTCTGTATAATATATTTACATAATGATTTTATGTTGTTAATATTATCGGCCTTTGATTCTAAAAGTTTACTTTCTGTTTATTTTTTGGGAATATCTGGGCTTGTTAAGAGATTTAAGATTATATGACAGCGACGTTAAATAGGTTAATAAGATTAAATAGTGACACTCCTTTTATTGCTCCCGAAGGATTAGAAGCCAATGAATTGGTTCAAAAAAATGTTGTTAATTTTAAAAAATTGACAAGCTCGCATCTTGTATTGCAATTTGAATATTCTGTCTTATGTGCTGATATCGCTCATCTTTTAACAAAAGAACCGCAAGAGATTACCGACGAAGATATTCAATCATTTAATGAAAAACTGTATGATGCCCTTGTCTTAGCAGAGATTTTAGAGCATTTATATGCGCATTATCTGGATATATCTCGAGAAGCAGAAAAATTAAAAAACCATAAAAATGAATATCGTTCTTTACTAAAATCTTTACCAAAAGAAGAGGCGATAAAAGAGCCTTTTTCTCTATCGCAATACGTGCGTTCGAATCATCTTTTTTTCAATTGGCATCGAGTTTTTTCAGTTAGAACAAGACGAATGTTTGTTGTTCTCGTTCCTTTCTTTGAAAAGCAGTTTTATGGGCGAGCAGTTAAATTCATTGAAAATTTTAGCGGCCCTTTATTTAACTGGTTATCCTGGCTCTTTTTTGTTCCTCGCTTAGCTAATAATTTTTTTATGCTGTTAAAACATCTTATTATTTTTGATGAAAAGAGTAAGGAATATAGCTTAGATTGGCAGGTTCGATTTTTAGAGCAGCTTAAAAGACGATGGCATGAAATTGCAAATGATCTCGTTTGGCTTATTGCCGGTGTTTTAGGTTGTTTTGTGTTAACAGGTGCTTTAGCGCCTGTCAGCATGTATATAACAATCGTTCTTTTCTTTTACGATATTTTAGTTGCAGGTTTAAGAGCTTATATCGACCTTAGCCGATTAGAGGGTTTGGCGGCTGAATATAAGACTCTTTTAGCTGATCCCGATCTTGTAAATAGAACTGAAATAGAACAATTTAATGAAATTCTTCAAAAAAGAATGGATCATGATCAAAAGCGCTTAATGCTTAGTGTTATCAATACGGCTGCCCTGTTTATAGGGATGTTATTTTCAATTCCAGCACTAGTTGCTGTAAGCCCTGTTTTCCCGGTGGTGGGTTCGATATTAATACTGCTTATTACCTTTGCTGTGTTTTATGCTAACCGTAAAATTGAAAAATCAGCTGTGCCAGAAGCAATTGATTTTACAAAGGCTAAAACATTTTTATCAGCGCATTCTTTATTTCAACCACCTGTAGCGGGCGGTGAACCTCCTTTAGGCAACAATATAAATTTAGTACCTAATTGATAGAAGGATAGAGGCTTAATCAATTCGATGTTATGCTAACTATTTGCTTAATAGAGAAGAAAGATGTCAGATAACCTGCCTCAATTTAGTTCAGTTGATTTAACTCATTTTGAAATCAAATTAAATGAGTTATTAAAATCAAATTTAGCGATTGTTGATTCAATTTTAAAAGAAGATACTCAATATACTTGGGAAAATTTGATGCATCCCATGGAAGATATGGACGATGCCTTAGAACGTTTTTGGTCGCCCTTATCGCATTTACATGCAGTAGTTAATTCAGAATCGCTTAGAAAATGCTATCAAGCCTGTTTGCCTAAATTATCAGCCTATGATGCGGCTCTTGGTCAAAATGAAAAGCTATACCAAGCGATTAAGTCTATTGATCCAAGCTCCTTAAATAAAGTCCAGGAAAAAATAGTCGAAGACGCGCTTTTAGGTTTTGAATTATCAGGTGTTGCTTTATCCAAAGAGAAGAAACCGCATTTTGAAGCCATACAAACTAGATTATCCGAACTTGCCAATCAGTTTGAAAATAATATCCTTGATGCAACGCATGCCTACAGCCTTCATGTTAAGGATGAGTCTCGATTAACAGGTATCCCTAAGCATGCTCTCAACACGGCTAAAGAATTAGCTACCGAGAAAGAATTGGAGGGCTATGTACTAAATCTTGAAATCCCTTGTTATCTAGCGGTCATTACCTATGCTGATGATAGGGCTTTGCGTGAGGAAATATACCAAGCCTATGTGACTCGTGCTTCAGATTGCGGACCTAATGCTAAAGAATTTGATAATTCCTCACTAATGGACGATATGCTGAAGCTTCGCCAAGAAAAAGCGCATCTTTTAGGTTTTGCTAATTATGCAGAACTTTCTTTGGCAACGAAGATGGCGGCTAGTACCAAAGAGGTCAAAGATTTTCTTTATGATTTAGCTGATAAAGCGCATCCTCAAGCCTACAACGATTTTGAGGGTTTAAAAGAGTTTGCAAACAAAGAATATGGTTTAAATGAATTAGCGCCCTGGGATGTTGCCTATATGTCTGAAAAAAGAAGCCAGGCGCTTTATGCTATTTCACAGGAAGAATTAAGACCTTATTTTACACAAAATCAAGTTATGGAAGGGCTTTTTACTATTATCAATAAACTCTATGGTGTTAGCTTAGCTGAAGTGAAAAATGTGGATGTTTGGCATCCAGATGTTAAATGCTATCAAGTTTTGGATGAAAATAAACGAGCTCGTGGTTATATTTATGCTGATCTTTACGCAAGACCTCATAAAAGAGGGGGCGCTTGGATGGATTCGCTGCAAAGCCGCCGTAAATTATCCGACACAGCAATACAGCTGCCGATAGCAACTCTAACTTGCAATTTTGCTAAACCTTCAGCAGGGCTTGAAGGTATGCTTTCTCATGATGAAGTGATTACCCTTTTTCATGAATGCGGTCATTGTTTACACCATGTTTTAACTAAGGTTGATTATCTCAGTGCTTCCGGTATTAATGGCGTTGAATGGGATGCCGTTGAATTGCCTAGCCAATTTTTCGAAAATTGGTGCTGGGATGAAGAGGTCTTAACTTTACTTTCTAAGCATATTGAAACAGGTGAATCCTTACCTAAAGAACTGTTTGATAAATTGCTAAGAGCAAAGAATTTCCAATCAGCAATGGCTATGATGCGTCAATTGGAGTTTTCGATATTTGATTTTCGTATTCATGAAGAATACCAGACGGAACCTAATTTTATTAGCCAAGTCTTGCAAGAAGTTCGTCAACAAACAACAGTAGTCCCTATTGCTAGCTATAATCGCTTTCAACACAGTTTTTCTCATATTTTTGCTGGTGGTTATTCTGCTGGCTACTATAGTTATAAATGGGCGGAAGTTTTATCCTCGGATGCTTTTGCACGCTTTGAAGATGAAGGCATCTTTAACGGAAAAACAGGACATGACTTCTTAAAATCCATCTTAGAAGTAGGCGGTTCTAAGAAGGCGAAAGAAGCTTATCTTGATTTTAGAGGAAAACCTGCCACAACAGATGCTTTGCTAAGACATAATGGCATTGAAGAGGTAGTCGCAAAATAATTGAATAGGTTTTGATGTTGAAAAAGAAATTTAAATTATCTGATCATTATGATGGCAAAGTATTTTTTAACCCTACTTTGCCTAAAAATGGATTGCCTGGGTTTTTAAAGGCATTATACATGTTTTATAAAACCCCTATGGCAATTTGGCCTGCCTATATACAAAATCAGGCTAAACCTCAATTAGATAAGCTTTTAAATCCGCATGAGGTGGCTATAACCTTTGTTAATCATGCTACTTTTTTAATCCAATTTTCAGGTTTTACTATTTTAACAGACCCAGTTTGGTCTAAACGAGTAAGCCCTTTTTCTTCGGTAGGGCCAAAACGTGTAAGAGACCCTGGCATTAACTTTTCTGATCTACCCAAAATCGACCTTATCTTAATTAGCCATAATCATTATGATCATTTAGATTTAGATACGCTTAAAAAATTAAGAGAAAAAGGAGATTCAAAAGTGATTGTTGCCTTAGGGGATAAGGCCTTGGTTCAGAAGGTAGGGTTTACTGATGTTACGGAATTAGATTGGTGGGATGCTATCAATTTAGGTGAAATAGACATCACTTTCGCGCCAACCCAGCATTTTTCTTCACGTTCCTTATTTGATAAATGTAAGAGCTTGTGGGGCAGTTTTGTTATAAAGCATCAGCAAGCAAGCCTTTATTTTGGTGGCGATGCCGGTTATTCCAGTCACTATCAAGAAATAGCCAAACGCCTTGGCTCCATTGATTTGGCATTGATAGGTATTGGTGCTTATCAGCCACAATGGTTTATGAAACCTGTGCATATGAGCCCTGAAGAAGCAGTAAAAGCACATTTAGACTTGCAAGCAAAACAATCAATAGGTATGCATTTCGGTACCTTTAAATTATCAGCAGAAGCCGTTGATAAGCCAGTTGAAGATTTAAATTTGGCCCTTCAAAAATACAAACTTTCAACGGATGATTTTTTTATATTAGATCAAGGACAGACCCATTTTTTTGATTTTGCCTAATTAAGCAAAGTAGATTTTTAGATTAAGATTTTGTGTTATAATTAAAGTTAAGGGGGCGACCTGGCTTCGACGTGGGTTGCGAAACTTAAGGTGCATGCCGAGAATGAGACCTCTCGTTAATAAGACTCAAATAAATATAAATGCAAACGATGAAAACTTTGCTGGAGAAGCTATAGCTGCATAAGCTGTAGTTATCCACTGCGCGCTGCCATAAAACCAGCGTCCCGTTCGACCAAGCCCGCTCATCGGTATTGAATCAACGGTCATAAGAGATGAGCTCGTATCTTGATTAGTCCCGCATCAAGGTATCAAATTCAGGGAATCGCTATAGAAAATCCTGCCCGTCGGAGGGTCTATAGTTAACTTAAAAGACAAGGCTATGCATGTAGAGCTGAGAGCAGAGGATTTGCGGACGCGGGTTCAATTCCCGCCGCCTCCACCATATTGACTTCCAAAGAATTATCGGTGTTCTAGTTCAGAATCTTAGATGTTATAAATCTCCCAAAGTTAAATCATAAGATATAAATTAGCTGCTTTATCGAGATATTGTTTTACCTGCTTCCAGTTGGGGCTAACCTGATTTAATAGACGATAAAACTTATCGCTGTGATTATGTTCAGAATGGTGACATAGCTCGTGGAGTATCACGTAATCAATACATGCTATCGGTGCTTTAATAAGATGAGTATTAAGCGTTATTTTTCCATTAACCGCACAGCTTCCCCATCGGGAACGCATCGCTCTTAAATTTATCGAAGGGCTTTCTTTTATCCAAGGAACTGTTAATAGAAGTTGATCTAATCTTTTGCTAAAAGCCTCAAAAGCCTTCTGCTTATACCAATCTGCCAACAGTTGCCGTCTATGTTCTATATTCCTTGATGCAATAATTTGAAGTTGACCGCGTACTAATTTGACTTGAGGTTTGGCTTTTGAATCATCAATCACTTTGAGCACATATTTTTTACCCAGATAGTAATAACTTTCACCGCTTATATATTGTCGAGGAGTAATATATTCTTGCTGAGATCTGAATATACGTAATTTGTTATACACCCATTTTGCGCGTTTATTTACAGCCACAATAATTTCATCATGAGTTGCGGATGGAGGTGCAAAAACAATGACCTGACAATCAGGTTTGACTTTAATTGTGATGCGATTGCTTTCTTGGCTTTTGGGTCGAAGCTCGAAAGGAATTTTATCTATCCCAAATGTAATATAGGTTGCATCTGTAGACATCGATTATCCTTAATCATATTGAAATTAAACCCACACGAACAATTTGAATAACTTGTTCAATAATGTTTTTTGCATGTTCCATTCCAAAACCTAATTCTTTACACGCTTTGAAAATAATCGGTAATAATTTTTTTCGAATGTCTGCTTCTGTATTTTGTTGATTCAAGGAATGTTCCGTAATTGAAACATTAATTAGTTCATCCACAGTAAAGGCAAGATCAATCCATTTTTTTTGTTCTTCTTCTGTGAGAGTTGCAAAAGAAACTGGAAGTTGAAGCTTGAATACTCCATAATAAGCTTGCGCATGGTGATTATCAGAAAAATCTGCTGGAATTTCCTTTAGTTTTCTGTTCAGCACATCATGTTCAAATTCTTGAAATAGTAAATATTGTTTTAATGGATGTTCAAATAGTTCGTCTGCCTCTTTTATGGCTATTTTTAAAAGTTCTGAAAATGTTTCTTGCGCATAGGGATCATCTCTTAAATCCTGTTCTATCATTTTAGCTATGCGTGTTTTTATGATATCTGTTTCGTTTCTTGTTTTTTCTTTATTCCATTCTTCGGGTCGCTCTTGACGTCCCATTTTGCCAACTTCATATACACCTACTGGCTCTTTAATTTGCACACCAACAACATGTTTATCCATGAGCTTTTTTACAAGTTCGGCGTATTTGTCATATATAATGATTTCACCTGCATCGAGTTTTGCAATTTGGCGCAGGCTGGTGAATTGTTTTAATGTCTCTTTATAATGAGTACGTTGGGTATCGGTAATACTTTTGTCATCAAAAAAGCTATCAGACTGTAAGGCAACTTTGAGACAATTTGCAAACTCACTCAGTGCATCATAGAAATCCTCTCTAACTTTCAGGTTTGTATCGACGAGGTTTCCATCAACTTCTTGTATTTTGGGGATAAGTACTTGTCTTAGTTGTTCAAAATCTCCTTTGTTTTTGACCTCTTTGAAGATTTTCCATAATGCATCATAGAGCAAGGGAAGACGTTTATATTCACTAGACATTTGGTGATATAAACCATCTAGATCGGTAATGTCATAGCCTTGTTGTGTTCTGGATGCTAAATCCTGATATTTGGCAATGGTGGCATCAAGCTCTTTAAGGATTCCTCTATAATCAATTAACAATCCAAATTTTTTCTTTTCATGTAATCGGTTAACACGAGCAATAGCCTGGATCAGATTATGCGCTTCTAACTTTTTATCAATATAAAGTACTGTATTTCGCGGTTCATCAAAACCGGTAAGCAACTTATCAACAACAATAATTATTTTTAAATCTTCATCATTGGCAAAACGCTCTATAACCTGTCGCGTGTATTCACGTTCGTCTTGATTGCCAATATTATCTTTCCACCATTTTGTCACTTCAGGAATTTTGGACTCATCAACTTCCACGTTTCCTTCTCTGGTATCAGGAGGTGACATTACTACTGCGGATTCAAATAACCCGACTTCATCTAAATATTTTTTGTAACGAATAGCAGACAGTTTGCCGTCACAAGCAATTTGTCCTTTTAGTCCTTCATCAATATTTTTTACAAAATGATGTGCTATATCCAGTGCAATGAGTTCAATTCTATTTTCAGAGCGGTAGATTTCGCCTTTTTTGGCATATTTTTTCTTTAAATCAGCCCGTTGTTTGTCAGAAAGCTCTTCAGTTATTCGTTCAAACCAAGAGTCAATTGCACGGTCATTGACCATGAGTTCAGGGCGTCTTTCTTCGTATAAAAGCGGAGTCACCATTTTATCTTCTACCGCACGCTGCATAGTATAAGCATGGATGATAGACCCAAACTTATTCGTTGTTTTATCTTCTTTAAGTAATGGTGTACCTGTAAAAGCAATGAAGGCAGCATTAGGCAAAGCTTGTTTCATGCGAATATAATTTTCTCCGCCTTGTGAGCGGTGGCCTTCGTCCACTAAAACGACGATATCGCGACTTAAATTCTTGCATTGTGGCAGCTTGGCTGCGGTATTGAATTTTTGAATGAGGGAAAAAATAACACGTTCAGTGCCTTTGCTGATTTTCTCCGCCAGCCGTCTGCCGGATGTGGCTTTTGCATTTGCAAACTCTGTTTTTCCAGAGAACTCGCCACCAGAATGAAAAGTATTAGACAGTTGTCTTTCCAGATCGACCCGATCAGTGACGACAACGATGCGGCATTGTTTCAAACTGTCATGCAAAATTAGGGCGCGGGATAAAAAAACCATCGTTAGCGACTTCCCAGAGCCTGTCGTATGCCATATCACGCCACCTTCTCGCCCACCATCAGAGTTAGGTGTGTTAATTCGTTCAATCAGCCGCTGAATACCAAAAAACTGTTGATAACGCGCAACGATTTTCCCTGCTTTCTTGTCAAACAACATGAAATAACGAGTCATATCGAGTAATCGTTGGGGCGATAATAAACTGATGAGCAGTTTATCTTGTCCTGTTACTGTTAATTGTCCTTGCGAAATGAGTTTTTCAAACCAAACTCTATCTGTTGCTCGCCGATGGTTAAAAAAGCCGTCTACTTGTTGCGTGGTAAGGGCTAAATTTTTAATTTGATTGAATTGATTCTCTCCTATATCTTCGTCTCGCCAAGTCGCCCAAAATTTTGCATCTGTGCCCTGTGTTCCATATAAGCCATCAACGCCATTAATGGATAATAAAAGTTGGCTATAGGCGAATAACTGAGGGATTTCGCTTGAACGCTGGTTACGTAGATGTTGTGATATTCCTTCCTCGATGGTTGGGCCTTTCTTCCCATCTGGGCGTTTTGCTTCGATGATCGCGAGTGGTAAGCCATTAACGAAGCAAACAATATCTGGACATCGGGTTTGTACACCTCCAGCGCCCAAAATAGAATATTCCTCTGTAAATAAAAAACTATTATTTTGGATATCATGCCAATCAATCAGCGGAATAGTCGGATTTATTTTTTTACCCCCAACAAATTCAGTGACAGTAATGCCATATAAGATGTGGTTATATATCCGTTCATTTGCCTTGGTTAATCCCTCATTTAATGCGGGTGTGCTAATTTCTGCGACAATCCCATCAATCGATTTATCAGAAAGCGGATACTCGTTTCCTGCATATATAAAGCGGCGTTTTCGTAATACATCATATAGCGTAGCTTTTAAGACTACTTCACTGGGTTTATTTTCACGTAAAGTTAGCGCTTGTTCTGGAGATAGAAAAGTCCAACCTAAATTGTTAAGAACAACAAGCGCAGGTATTTTTGCGCTGTATTCTTCTTGAAAACGGGGTAATTGGGTCATAGTTGCCCCTTATTTTTTAACCACTGCCTTCCTTTCTCTGTGATAGAGTAAGCTTGATTTGGATGATTTCGTACCTCTGGATGGGTATACGTTATCAAACCATCTTCACACATAGGTACAAGTTGTTTCGTTTTTAAAGCACTTGCGTTTCTATTAAGAATAGTCGCCATTTGATCTGCAGAATACGAGTGATGTAGGCATAACTTCAAAATGACAGGCTTTATCTGACGAGACTTTGGAGTCAAGCACTCAATTTCCTCTCGCAAAGCATCAGGTAAGTGACTACTATTTGCATCGAGGTCACTACCATTTCGATGGAGGTTATTACCATTTGCTATGAGGTTACTATCATTTCTATTGAGCTCATCTCTATTTTGATTCTCAGAAGGATGATAGCCCATCAGCAAATGGGTTGGTTTATAATAAGTATTGCGTCCACTTCCACCTTTTTCAATCAAATGGTATTGTTGCCAGAGGCGACCAAGTACTTTACTTGCTGCCAGCGTATCTAAGTCTGTAATTGCCCGCAGCGCACCATTATCGATGGCTCCCACCTCTCTAATTAAGACCAACGCTTTGGCTTCATCAGAACTTAAATTCAAGTCTCTAAACTGCTTTAACCAAAGCAATTGCTCTTCGTTCATGAGTTGATGGAGTAAAAAAGTTGCTTTGAAATAATTGCTTTGTCTATTTGATAATAATATAGGTTTAGTTAAACCCGCATCGTTTAGTAAACGCTGCATCGTGCGAAATCCGGTTCCTTTTGTTTCTGCAAAATCCAGGTCATATAAAACATGGGAAAGGGTAGGGTTCCTTAGCTCAGAACCCGTATCATCATATTCGTCCAAAGACTTCAAAGAATAACCTGCATTTCGGATCTCAATCCTATTGCTATAGCGAATAACCATTGTTGGCTGGTATATATGGTAATCTCGATGCATCACTGCATTCACAATCGCCTCGCGAATCACTTTTTGAGGTAAGAACGGCTGATCAGAACGTTGTAGCTGTCCTTCTTCTAAACGAAAATATCGAGGCATGTCATCTAAAATCACATTTTCAAGTTTAGGGATAAGAGTTAATAATGGTTCTCGCAGATCAAGAGAGTACTGAAAACGTTGATCAGGATCTTCTACCCATTCAGTGCCAGCAACGCGAACATAATCTACACGCACAGCGGGTAGTAATCCGCGCAAAGAAAGTGTTTTGCCAAATAAAAGTAATCCGGCAATATTGGGGGCATACTCGCCACCATGTTTTTTAACTACACGCAGCGCACGGAGTAACCCTAAATCATCAGCTTGTAACTCTTCGGCATTAGGACGAACCTTTGAACGTAGTTTGCGGTACTGGGCGATAGCATTTTCATCCAAATCATCGAGAGTAGTATCCGGCAAAATAATTTGTTCATAGCTGATGCCAGCCTTTGCCATTAAAATAGGCTCTAACTCTTTTTCATTGCATTCATAATCACCGTTTGCACCGCGTCGCCAGACGCCTGTTTTACGCTTGTTATGTTTATCAGGTTTTCCAATAAAACGGCATGGTTTTGCATTAGGTTCAAGTTCATGTACAAAAACACCAATGACTGATTTGCCATCAAATTTTTCGTGCTTACATTCAATACGAATGGGATGCTCAAACTGTGTGCGACAATTATTTTGCAGCTCATTTAATAACTTGTCGATATTTTCAACACCACTAACCCAGAATGTGTTATGTTCAGAATCTGGTTCAGCAATACCAAGCAGCCAACCCCCGCCTAACTCTGGTTCGTTTGCAAAGGCACAAATAGTTTGCATGATTGAGTGACCGATATCACTTGCACGTTTAGCTTCGATACGTTGATGTTCATCGAGTTCGATTAGTTCATCGAATATTTGTTTGGTAGTCCAGGTCATGCAGAATCCCCTATAGGCTCTAGGTTTTTATTGCAGTTTATGAAGAAAAAATCAGCTTGATTTCCCATTAGGCCGTCCGCATAAAGACTTAATAACAATTTATCGATCCTAGTTTCATTACTCAAAAAGCTGAAATATTCTTCTGTTAACAATGGTCTATTCATCAATGAGATGATTCCACCTGATATGGCTAGAATATAACCTATGTTTTCTTTGTGCATTAATTTCTGTAAAGCTTTAAATCTGGGGGATTCGATTTTGTTTTTTATTGTATTTTTTATTTGGTAGATGAAAGTATATTCGTCATATCCGCACTTAAAATCTTTATCGGAACTGGATAGTATTTTTGTAGACAATGGTGTGTCTTCTAAATCCAAAATTATTTGTTTTAATACAGTTTCCTTGAGTTTTGGAAATAAAATGCGTAGTAAACTACAAGCCTTTAAAAAATCTTTCATGGAAAACTGGTCTAAAGACTCAAATTTTAATGGATATTTTTTATTTTCTAACTCAGGGTAAAGTACACACATAGAAGTTAAACTATCATAAGCATCTCTCCATCTTTCAGTTAATTGTTTCGATCGATGTGTTTTAAGGGTTAATAAAATTTCTTGATAACATTCTTCGCCTGAATTGAAAATATCAACAGCCCTATTTAGAATTTTGTCTTGTGTCGGCATAGCGACTTCGACAAAGTATCTTTTACTGTTAAGGGTAATTAAGAAATCAGGATAGTTTATATATTTAACAGTGTTTTCCGTTTTGTAGTTATCAATCAGAGCATTCTTCTTTAAAGTTGTTGTGAAGTTAGCCCCAATTTTAAATAGATACTCAGCAACTCTGAATTCAAATAAGCGGGTTGCTAATTTTTGCTCTTCAGGATGATAAATTTTTACTGCAGATTGATTCTGAAATCTTTTTAAATCATTAAGAAAACTCTTGTCCAAATAGTCGGCAAATATTCCGTAGCCGTTTGTTAATATATCAATAATTGTGCATCTAGCTTTTTCAGAATAGGGTATCTCGTTGATATCAATTTTTTGCCACGCATTCATATCGATACTCGCCGGTTACCAGTTAATAATTGTTGCATTAATGCTTTCTTCTCTTCTTGTAAGTATTTAATTTTATCTTTTAGTATTCTTATTTCCTCATCGGCAGTAAAGAGAGTAGAGGAGATTTTTTGTTGTTCCACTGGATCTGTTGGGTAATAAATAATTAAATTTTCCAAGTCTTTTTTTTGTATATTTGGTAGACCAGATCCAACACGGAGCTTCATAATTTTGTTCTCATTAAACTTGAGAAGCTGATAAGTGATTTGTGTCGTTAATTCTAAATCACATAAAGCATAACAGTGCCCCCCACACCAAAAATCATTTTTTTGGTAAGAAACAAATCCGCAAGAGTTGCCTCCTTCGCTTATCGCAATAGTATCGCCAGACCGATTTGCCATTTCACTATATCCAGATGGAGCAATACCTCCATTTATCACTGGATATTTTCCTATTTCTCTTAAAGTACTTCTATTTAATTGTTGGCCTTTTGAAATTCTTACTAGTTTTCTTAATGAATTATGTAACCACTCTTTATAAGCGCCAGCAAATCTCTTTTTCCCAGTGAGTATCTGCTCCATTAATGCTTTTTTCTGTTGCTCGCTGCTGGCTAATAATTTTTCGGTGGTGGTGATAGCTTTGTCCCATGTTGATAGGATTTGGGCTATTTTTTTTTGTTCTGATAATGGAGGTAATAATATAAATAATTTCTTTTTTAACTGAGTCGGATTTATGTTTGCTTGACTAACTCCTGAGGTTGCTAAAGCCTTTAGCCTTTTTTTTGTTGAATCTTGATTGAGAAAATAATTGATATATTTTGCATAGGCAACTTTAGGATTTACTTTCAATCTCACTAAGTAAGAGGCAAATACGTATTTACCATCTAAATCAAAAATTCCAGCTTTACCAACTAAATCTAAACTGTTAGTCCTGTTAAATAAGATATCGCTTCTTTCAAGTTTATAACGATTAAGTTCGTCCTCTGATATTTTTACCTTATCAAGATTGGATGGATCCATTTCACCTTGATTAAAATTATTCATTTTAAAAATTGGCACAGTACCATCTTCTGAGCTGGGAGTATTTAATCCATACTGAGAATTTATTAAAATTTCACCTAGACTATGACGTTCGAAGCCATTATTCAACATAACCCAGCTCCTTCAAATAAGCTTCCATTTGAATTTCTAGCTCAGCCAGCTCCTTTTTAAGTAATAAGCGTTCAGCCCTAACCGCCATCAAGTCAATTTCTTCTTCCTCCTCAAAGGTATCAACATAACGAGGAATATTAAGGTTGTAATCGTTCTCTTTGATTTCATCGAGGCTTGCCAGATAGGCATATTTATCAATTGATTGACGTTTTTTGTACGTCTCAATAATTTTATCAATATTGGTTTGGGATAATTGGTTTTGATTTTTACCTGATTTAAATTCTTTAGAGGCATCAATAAAAAGCACTTTATTATCTGATTTTTGTTTTTTGAAAATAAGTATGGTCGCAGGAATACCAGTACCATAAAAGAGTTTTTCAGGTAGGCCAATCACCGCAGCAAGTAAATTTTCTTCAATTAATTTTTGTCTGATTTTCCCTTCACTTGAGCCTCTAAATAACACTCCATGCGGCACAACTACACCCATGCGACCTGTTTTAGGCTTAAGCGTTTCAATCATATGTACAATGAATGCATAGTCACCTTTAGTCTTGGGTGGTATTCCACGGCGAAAACGACCAAAATGATCATTTTCTGCCTCTTCATGTCCCCATTTGTCCAGTGAGAAGGGTGGATTCGCTGTGACGATGTCAAACAACATCAAATGCCCTTTACTATCCAATAGCTTTGGATTTCTAATGGTATCGCCCCATTCAATCTTATGATTATCCTCACCATGTAAGAACATATTCATCTTGGCGAGCGACCATGTAGAGCCAATCGCTTCTTGTCCAAAGAGCGCATAATTTTTTTGATGGTGATTTTCTCTAATCAGTCGACCACATTTCATCAATAAAGAACCTGAACCACAAGCTGGATCACATATACTGTCACCGGGTTGTGGATCGAGTAACATTGCCATTAAATTGGATACTTCGGGAGGAGTGTAGAATTCTCCTGCTTTTTGTCCACCACTCGCAGCAAAGTGTTTGATAAGATATTCGTAAGCATTGCCAATAATATCAAGCCCAGCGACACGAGAAGGTCTTAAGTTCAATTGAGGTTTGGCAAAATCTTCCAACAAATGCCTTAATATAGTGTTCTTCTGCTTCTCTTCGCCCAGTTTATCGGTATTAAAACTGATATCTTGGAAAACACTTTTAGCGTTATCGCGCAGTTTGGAACCATTTGCTTCTTCTATAGAATGTAAACACAGATCAATTCGTTCACCATTTCCGGGTTCATGGCGTCGTTCCCAAAGATTTTTAAACGTTGCTTGAAATTGATCTCTAACAGAGCCATCTTCATTTTTAAGCGTAATTTCAGGGATCACGAAACGTTCATTTTTCATCATTTCATGAATTAATTCCGGCTCATCGCCATATTGCTTTTGATATTCATCAAAATGATCTTGCCAAACATCAGAGATATATTTCAGGAAGAGCATGGTTAGAATAAAATCTTTATAGGTATCGGCACTAATCGTTCCACGAAAAGTATCGCACGCTGCCATCAGTGCTTTATTGATAGTATCTTGATTAACAGGATCGGCATTGATGGTTATAGTATTTAACGCATGGCTATTTAGCATGATGGAACATCCTCTTCATTCAATTGGGTTTGGCTGATTTCATTAAGCAGTGTTTGCATGAGCAACTCACCGTTAGCGATCATTTTGTATGCTAGCTGTTTTTCTTTGCTAATGGTTTTAGCTAATTCTATGATAGTTTTTTGTTGCTTCAATATAGGTAAAATAATTGGTGTTGCTTCTAATACCTGTCTACGAATACTTGGCGTTGTACTACCTTCAGCATTACTAAGAAAATAGCGCTGTGCGATAGTTTGATTTAAAAACCAAGCTATATATTCTGGTAGAACATCAGGAACATTTAAACGAATTACAAAGAATTGAGGTGCTGCAATCGCAAGACGCTCTTTTAGCTCAGCATCTATTAATGCGGCGTAATTACGCTGGCCACGTGCGGCGAATAAAATATCCCCAGACTGAAGTGATACCTGATATTGGCGGCTAGGTACTATAGTCTCTATTACTGTGCTCCAGTTTACATTATATGTTTCATTAATGTCTTTCATTTGAACACAATAAACGCCTGAGTTTTTAAGTTCAGGAATTTTTCCGCGAAATGAATAGCCCGCGCTAATTGTTGATATGTTTATCAGATCCAAAATATTAGCATCCTTGGTAATGATGTTGATAATTATTGAGTACAAAGCAAATTTTGTCAAATTTATTTTGCATCAATGACAAGGATGTAAAAATATCCGGCTTTAAAAAGGAGTTTATTTTATGACAACAAGCATCCGAACTATAATCTCTACGCTAGAGCAATTGTCCTTGGAAGGGTCTGTTTTCAGAGGACATGAAGATTTTAGGTATCAGTTAACACCCAGTGCTTTTAGAAAGCATTCGATTGCTCAAATGAAGAGAGACTTTAATATTCCCCCAACGATCCTTGGTGAATGGTTCAATAGTAAAGAAATTAAAAAAACTATAGCATCATGGTATTCGTCCAATCCTATTCATTCGCAACATCCAGCAATACATTTATTAAAAGAATGGTGCCTTTATATAATGCGCTACAACCATTCTCTACACCTTTTTGTTAAAAATAATCCCAATAACGTCTCTGAACAGGATGCTGCCTGCTTTTTATTACGTGACGCTGAGTATTGGAGGGAGGAAACAACTTTTCAACAGATGTTCGAAAGATACCTCCCAACCATTATTAACCGTCACAGTTTAAAGGATGGTGCGCTCATTCAACGAGCTAATCCCTATGAAGATCTGGCTGCTGTAGACGAGACATTGCCCCAACATTATGGGATCCCAACTGCGGCATTAGATTGGTCATATAATTTTCATGTGGCTATTCATTTTGCTCTAAGAAATGAATCTGAGCAAAACTCCAAATTCCTTGCTTTATACGCTTTAAAAATCCTTGATCCACAGTCGCCAATTAAAATGCTTGATAGAAATATACACACTGAAAACATTAGAGCGGAAAAACAAGAAGGTACTTTCAGCTATTTTAGCCATCCGTGTTCTTTCTTTTTGCAAAACGGAGTCTTCCCATCATTGAATTATTTTAGTCAGCGTTATAAAAATCGATTGGACATCCGTAGGTTTGAACTAAAAGAGTTTTTGATTGAGCGAACTGAAAGTAACTTATGCTATCTTAAAGGGCTTTTGAATGAAAAGGGTATAAACAAGCAGTTCCTTTGTCCTGATCTGTTTGAACCGGCTGAATCCAGCTCTTAAGTAGTGGCTATAAAGTGATGTAACTGATGAACTTTAAAAGTACGAATCATGACTGAAATAACAAAATATTTTTTTGAAAAAAATTGCGATGCACTTAATCAATTAAATCATTATGCACCGAATGACGCACAATTACTTGATATTCCATATTACATGATGGCACAAGATCCTTTCTTGCTCACATTTAATAGCCCGCCTATACAAAATGCCAGAAAAGGAGCTCTTTTATTTTCGTATTTACGATCCATCAACACAACTCTCGCAATAACAATCGCCGCTTATTCTTTTATAATAGGAAATTACAATAAACAACCAAGCAATGATTATGAAGTGATTATACATTCTGAAATTTTGAGGCTATATCAATCTTCATTGAGAGATTTTATTGCTAATTTAAAGGTTGTGGTAGATCAAATGTTAATTGTTTTGGCGAAAACACATATTGATAAATATGATTGCATTGGGGGATTTCTAAAGCAGCTTCATAAATACGAAAAACTCCAATGCCTTGAATATTTTTTTCTAAAATTAAATACCGCAGCTAATTATTTAAAACATCATGTAGATCAACTTGAGAGTTTTCAAGAAATACATTTTATTGGCTTAAAACTCAGAGTAATGGCGGCGAAAAAAGAGGATTATAAAAATCTCTGTAAATACTTAACGATAACTGAAATAATAGAAAAAACGGAAAAGGAAGTTGTGTATTATCTAGATTTAGCTGCATTAATAGCAGAATTTAATAAATTTAAAGCTCTCTTTCTTGAGGAATTAGCGGCACCAAAACGGCACCATGTGTAGACCATTTCAGACAATGAAAGACAACTTGCGGTGTTTTTGAAAAAGAACTACAAGCCAGAACTGATGTGGTTTTTCATTGTCTTTCATAGTATTTCATGAAAAGCTCAAAACTCATGGTAGCGGGTTCAATTCCCGCCGCCCCACCATATTGAATTCCTAAGCCATCCAAAAATCAGGGGTCTTTGGGTCTTTCCCAATTGCGGGGGCACTTCATCAAGCCCACAATACTTTAACGCGTAAACGATAATTTTCAAAATTACGAAAGCCATAAGCCCTTCTTTGAATGAGTTTCATTTTTCTATGAAAGCCTTCTGTGATACCATTAGATTTACTAAATCGCCACATCCGTACAATCTCCTCTTTCCACTGACAGAATGTTTTACCGAGAGACGCCAAGGCTTTAAAGGGACTGTTTTTTAAAGCATCGAGGTTATTTAAAAACTGTGGAATCATTTTTTTACACCATTCCTTATTCATGGCTTTATGCATGAGTAACTGATGCAAGTGTTGCTGGAATTGATATATAGCGCTTATCGCTGGATTGTCTTTAAGAAAAGCATCTCGTTTAACCCTGCGTTGGGGAGTCAGTCTATCGGGGCGTGTACGAAGTAAAGCCAATATCCCCCTATTCCCTTTTATTTGGCTTGATATTTCCCGATAGGTCATCATACATGATGCTGAAGTAGACGAATGACATGAAAGCGGTCAGCTACTATTTTTGCATTGGGGAAATACTTCGTAACAATTGACCGGTAAGTACTACTTAAATCCATACATACCACCTTGACTCGTTCTTTGCCTGTTAGGGAAGCCAGATAGCTGGAAAGGTCAGCCTCACTTCGTCCTTTGACGATGTCAAAAACCTTATGCTTTTTCAGGTCACAGAGCGTTGTGGCAAATCCTTGTTTTCGGCTAAAGAAATGTTCATCGATGCCAAGAACACGAGGGCATGGCGTATTCAAAAGCTCTTTGGCTTGTTCCTGGTAGTGTCGATGATACCAGCGTTCAATCGTGGCTTTTCCTTTATTGAATTGATGCGCAAGGTCTTTTTGAGAAATGCCACGAGTGTGGTCATGAAAAACCGCAGCCTGTAAACGCCAGGTCGACCGTTGATGTTTATTGATGCCGGGAAACTGTTGATTACCGTACCGCCTGCATGTATTGCAATACAGCTTATAGCCTTTAAATCGCAAAAGACTGCGACGATGGCCGATTAATTCATGCGCCACTGTCCGCATATAAGACGACTTCTTGCGCACCGCTTTGCTTTGGCAATGAGCACAACGCGGTAATCGATGATAGGTGACATCCAATATAAGGGGTTGATAACCACTCACTTTTTGTATGGTAAAACCAGGTAAATTTAAGATAAGATTATGCTTAGGCACTTTAATCTCCTTTTTGATCGCGAAATCAATAGGTTAGTTTAGAATAACTTGATTAATGTGCCCCCTTTTTTGGGGTAGAGCCAATGTTCCTAATCCTATTGCAAGTCCATTGGGATGTGTTTGCGACTGCATTTAACATGTAAATAATCCAAGATTCCCAGTCATCTTTTAAAGTGACATTTAAGAGATATTGGTAATATTCCCTCTTATTCTTGATGATATAACGGCTCAAATAAAGAACAGGTATAGTTAAGAGTTCCCGCTCGATTAAATACAATATAATATATTTAAAATTCTCCCCGTTCGACCATTCCCATCTGTAAATGGATGGATTGCTTCAAATTGATAATGTCCTATAGCCATTTTTATTAACGGGTCAATCTCATTCTGATCATGTAAAAATACTTCCCAATTGTGAAGCTTTTGCCTTAAAAGCGCCTCTCCTTCAGGAGGAGTATAAATTATTTCTCCAGTTGCTTGATTAGAGAGAATGGTTCTTGGAACCTTTCTTACGGTCATTTCAACGCCGTGCAAGGTTGAACATAAACTCTCTGCTAAGACTGTATTTAATGGTCGAGACTTAATAGATTCAAAGCCTTCTCTCAAAGCTGTTCTGTAACGTAAAGCCTCTTTCGTCGCCGGATCTATATTAGTTTCGGAACTGCTATTAGCATATTGAAATAACTTATCTGTGGTAGTCACTATATTTTCGATCTCTGAACTTGCTTGAGCTTCTAGCAAAGGCAAAGAGTTTATTAAAACGCTTTAGTTTGGTAACATTTCTGCCGCTTTTCTCAGTTCTGCTAGTGACGCACGTGCTTCAATGCACACCTTCAGTATTTTTTTAGTTTCTATATCCTGTTTAGGAGGCAGTACAGGCAATTCATTGTATGCTTTAGTTACATCAATTTGGATCATGTTTAAATTTTTCCATTTTATCGACATATTTTTGGGATGTGTCGATGGTATAAACATATGCGTATATATGTCGATGTTTTGAGATTATCTATTTGAAATCGCTTTTAATATAATAGGTCGGAAAATGAGGTTACAAACATAAACGGCTACCAATCCATTACAAATTGCTACAGTCAGAAAAATGTCCAACACAGTAAATCCAAACTTAATCATGACTGCTGTTGCCACGGCTGCTATCACCATAAACAAAGCATTTACTACGTTATTTACAGCGATGATACGCGCACGATGAGAAGCTGTACTACGATTTTGCATCATTGCATATAAAGGGACTGTATATAAACCACCAAAAATAGCTATTAATAATAAATCAATTGCAATTCGCCATCCGTTTATAGAACACAGAAATTGATATGTTCCCATCAAGGAATTAACTGAACCAATGAGTATATGACCGGCTGAAAAATATAAATCAATTGTGAATATTGACATGCCGAGAATGCCAAATGGCACGTAGGCTACATGAATTTTTCCATTTAGTAGCTTATTACAAATTACTGAGCCTATTGCAAGCCCAATGGAAAATATAGCAAGAAATAAAATGACGACACTCTGATGAGCATGCAATGTATCCTTAGCAAAGACTGGTAATTCAGACAAGAAGGTAGCACCAAAAAGCCAAAACCATGAAATACCTAATATGCATAAAAATACATCTTTATTTTGCTTTGAGTAAATCAGTAACTTCCTTGTTTCGCTGATAAAATTATAATTAATCTTCAGCTCAGCCTGATGAGTATTGGTTCTTGGTATAAATAAACTACTACACCAGCCTGCTATAGCAACTAGCATAATAATAGCAGAAATCACATATTCGCCATTTTTTTGAAGTATTAAGGCTCCACCCAAAATTGTACCTAATAAAATCGAAATGAACGTGCCTGCTTCAATTAAACCATTTCCTGCAATCAATTCATTTTCATGCAAATGTTCAGGCAAAATAGCGTATTTAAGTGGACCGAAAAACGTGGCTTGTACGCCAAGAGCAAATAACACAAACATTAAAAAACAGGTACTTTGTAAATAAAAACCTATGACTGCCAATACCATCAACATGGTTTCAATAAATTTTATAACGGAAATCATACGTGATTTTTCATATTTATCTGCTAATTGACCTGCGGTCGCTGAAAACAAGAAGAAGGGTAAAATAAAAAAACCTGCAGCCATTGCTACTAATAATTGCGAATTTAGCCCAACTAAGTCAGCAATACGAAAGGTAATCAGAAGAATTAATGCATTCTTAAAAATATTATTGTTCAATGCTCCAAAAAATTGAGTAATAAATAAGGGCAGAAATCGTCTTGTCATAAGTAAATTTAATTGATTTTCTACCATGGATTTCACCTCTTAATATGCGTAAACATGCTCAATTACTGCATTGTTCTCTTGTAAGTACTTTAAAATCGTTAGTAATGATTTGGTGGGAATACGTATCGCAATGCGGTGTAGTGTTGGTTGGGTAAGAATATTGATTGTAAAAAGAAGCTGAGCATTCTTATTTTTGAATACCCAATTTCTGGGTGTTACGGCAGTAACTAAAATCTCACTATTACCAGCAATATCTTTGAATTGAGCCCCACTATTTATCATCTTGGTTATAGCCTCTGTAAATGGCTGTTCATTTGGTAGGGAAATAATATCTGTTTTTGTATTAATTGATCTAACATGCTTTATATTTTTATACTTTTTGTAGATGTTACGAGGAACGTTGTTTGCTAGGGCATAGACATTTGAGTCAACCGTACCGTAGGTGAGATGTGAACCTACTCTAATAATTGATGCATAAACTGCTTTGATACTATATTCCACACTAAAAATAAGTTTACGTTCTGTTTTACGAATCATATGTGGACCAACTAAGCTGGTTTTTGTCCATAAGCCACTTAAAGCTCTGATGTAGGAGAAATCAAACCATGGGGCTTTGGGAATGTAGTTAGCATATTCTTCAGCTATTTTTTGCCCATAGCTATCTTCTTCTGTTGGCTCATTGCCACTAAGCAATTCAGTGAATTTGCCAACACTATTTTCATATAAACCTTTGATAAGGTATTCCAAAGAGTAGCTTGTACCAATCACTGATAACATCAGGTGATCGCCCCTATCAGGTGGGAAGCGATTTTTTGTAATATGATTAACTGCATTGTATCCCCACCAATATTGTGAAATCGACGAGAAATAAGGAAAGCTACTTGGGAGATGTGATTTTAAATAATCTGCATATTCTTGAGAATTGTAGACAATATACCATTCGGGGTAAGTAAGATAAGTGCTTGTAATTAAACGATTATAACCTGGAATTGCCGTTTGAATTTGCTTGGTTTGAGGTGATGGCATATTAGATGGAAACACTTGCCATTCACTGTTATCGACATTCATTTTCGAGTGGGTCGAACACCCCATTTGTAAAAAAATAGAACTAATTAGCAGCATTGATAATAAGCCAATTTTTTTCATCTTATTGATTAAATTAGTAATTTTTATATATCCCAAATGAATGCCACTATTGTTATGCTTTTTGTATTTTACAATAGACATGGAAAATGAGTATTATACACACCTGATTATTAATTAACCATATTAACGATGAGCCAATTAGAAATAATCAATGACGTTTCAAGCTTAAACCCTATTGAAGTTGAAAAAGTTTTCCGGCCTAAAACGATTAGTGAATTATCTAATATTGTTCGCCAACACTCTGGTGCAATATCCATTGGCGGTGGTCGATTCAGCATGGGTGGACAGATTGCGACTGAACATAGCCTACACGTTGATATGCGCAATCTTAATCAAGTCATATCCTTCCAACCCGCAGAACGAAGCATACGTGTTCAAGCTGGCATACGTTGGCGAGATATTCAAGAAGTTATCGATCAACATGATTTAGCAATTAAGATTATGCAAACTTATTCGAACTTCACTGTTGGTGGTTCGATGAGCGTTAACTCTCATGGACGTTATATCGGACAAGGTCCGCTAATCCTTTCTATCAAGCTATTTACTTTAATACTTTCAAGTGGCGAGTTAATTGAAGCATCTCCCACTATTAATTCTGAGATTTTTTACGGTGTGATTGGTGGCTATGGTGGATTAGGGATCATTGCTGAGGTTGTTCTTGAGCTTGTTCCAAATACAAAAATAGAGCAACAACAAATTAAACTAAAGGTCTCTGAGTATAAAAAATATTTTTTTGATCATATTAGGGATGATTCTACTGCTATTTTCCATAATGCTGATATTTATCCGCCACATTATGCAAAAACAAGAGCAATCACTTGGATTGAGACTGAGAAACCAGTAACCATTCCATACAGAATAACTAAAAACAAACAATCTTATGCCAAAGAACGTTATTTCGTCTGGGCTATAACATCTACGCCACTAGGGAAATGGCGACGAGAATACATTATCGACCCTTTGATTTATCTCTTTAATCAGGTCGCATGGCGAAATTACGAGGCTGGCAGTTATGATGTTGCCGAACTTGAGCCAAGGTCTCGTGCTAAAAATACTTATGTATTACAAGAATACTTTGCCCCAGTCGAGATGTTTGATATTTTCATGCCGTTAATGAGAGACATACTTCAACGCTATCAGGTCAATTTATTGAATATTTCTATACGCCATTCGAAAAAAGATCCCGGTTCTTTACTAGCATGGGCAAAAGATGAGGTGTTTGCTTTTGTTCTTTACTACAAACAAGGAACATCTGAGGCGGCCAAAAATACAGTTGCTTTGTGGACAAGAGAATTAATAAACGCAGTTATTTCAGTTGGTGGAAGTTATTATTTACCTTATCAACTACATGCAACACAGGCGCAATTTCATAAAGCATATCCACGTGCACGTGAATTTTTTTCACTTAAGCAACGCCTAGATCCTAATAATAAATTTAGGAATAAGCTTTGGGATAAATATTACGAAACAGGCTCGCAGGAAAAACATATGACAGATACAAATTCGGAATTCAAATCTATTTTTTCAGAAACAGAATGGAGTGATAAGTTTTTCTTATTTCTACAAAATATTTATAACATTTACCCTGAAAATGAATTCCATATGTTGATACAGCAGGCTGTTAAATCGAATAACACTGACGCTGAAATTTATGCGGATATCCAACAAAAACTTCCCAAAATTAAACCCTTTTTAGCTGAACTACGTTTTGCCTTACCTGCACTAATCAAACAGAAAAAGGAGATGGCAAAACAAACTCTTCTGCTGCTTGGCGATCATAAGAAAATTAATGGCTATGTTGAAATTGGCTCAACTGGTCGATATATCAGTGAACTTCAAAAGCATTTACAAATCAAGTCTCCAATTTATATAATTAATGACTTGTCACCCACCTACTCACCTGCCGATTTAATGGAGCGTGGCCAAGTAAAAAAACTTGGGCAATATATCGCACTGAATGACTATGCTCCTATTGATGCCTCGATTATTCCTGACAATAGTATTGATTTAGTGACCTGTTATATTGGGCTTCATCATGCCCCACTGGATAAATTAAATAATTTTGTACAATCCATTAAACGCATATTGAGGCAAGGTGGCAGATTGATTGTTCGTGACCATGATGTCTCCTCTGAAAAAATGCGTATTTTTGTAAGCCTCATTCATACTATTTTCAATGCAGGTCTTGGTATTTCATGGGAAGATAACATAAATGAATTAAGATATTTTACTTCTATAGAAACCCTGATTTCTTATCTTCAAGACCGAGGATTTACTCATACAGGGAAGACACTTTTACAAAAGAATGATCCATCAGATAATACACTGCTGGAATTTGTAAGCGTTTAATGTTGCCAACAGATAATGTGAGGCAATTCACGTTCTATGCAAAACGTCTTTATTAATAATTCAACAATGCTTAGTGAGTTCGAAGCAACAATAGGCCGTTTCTACCTCGTGATGAATATGAGCCGCTAGTTAACCAAACTCCTCTTTCAATTAAATAGTTGTGGATTAGTTCTTAGGAATAAATATGATTTTGATGCTCTTTGTGATGCTGACTACCATGTGAAACATAATCCGCAGGGGAAAAAGAAACCATTAATTTTATGAGAGCTGTAGTTCGACTTAAATTAGCACAACCCCCTCAATTAGGTGCAAAAGCAATTGACTGTGCAATGCAGGGAATAATTTCTGCTGTATAAAAGTCTATAAATCGCCTAATTTTCGGTTGTAGATATCGGCTCTGTTGATAGTATAAATGGATTGATTAGGCTCACAAAGCCCTGCTGTCGTTTAGCCATAAGCTAGGTTCAACATAAATGTTCTTTCAGTCCTTAAATGTTACAATGTTATCTGGTTTGCACATGCTGTGAGTAATATAAGAATGTTGAATTAATTTATTGGGTATTTATTTTAAGCTGCCCATCAAAAGACTTGCACCCCCATGTTATACTCGTCCTTTAATTTGTAATTATTAGTATGAAATCAATTTGTGTTTATTTAGGTGCAGCTTTTGGTAATTCAGTTCAATTTCAAGAGGCTGTAGTGAGCTTAGGTAAGTATATAGCTCAATCTGATCTTCGCTTGGTTTATGGTGGTTCAGGCTTAGGACTTATGGGGTTATTAGCGACAACGGTTGTGGATTTGGGCGGAAAGGTAACTGGGATAATACCTGAATGTCTTATCAGCCAAGAGCAGCCTTCTTCTATTCTCGATGAATTGATTATTACGAAAAACATGCAAGAAAGAAAATTATTAATGCAGCAAAAAGCGGATGCTTTTATTGTTATGCCAGGTGGTTTCGGTACTTTAGAAGAAGCTTTTGATGCTTTGAATGCTATCAAAATAGGTGTTTTGCATAAGCCTATTGGTTTTCTCAATATCGATGATTATTTTAACGACTTATTTTCTTTTATTTCTACTGCAAAAAGACAGGGTTTCATTTCTGAAAAAGCATCACAAATACCCTATATCAACAAAGACCTAAGTTTATTACTTTCTCAAATTTTAGCGGCGACTACAACTGAATTAGAGCCAAATTTAAGCTAATTGGCGATTTAAAATAATTCTATCTATACTGATTTTGGATACCAATTAACAAGGACGTTACCATGTATAAGAAATTATTAGGAATCGTTATCTTTAGCTTATCTCTTATTTTTAGCCAAACTCTATTTGCGGATGAATCCATGTGTAAAAAGGGATTAAAAACTATGGTGGAATCTTTAGAGTTAAAAGACGATCAAGAAACAAAAATAGAAGACATCATTTCGCAAATGAAAACCACAATGAAAGAAAATGGTTCACAAATGGATAGTTTGAAATCACAAATACAGCAGCAGTTAAACTCAACGTCTATGGATGAAAAAACGGTTAATAAATTAGTTGATCAAAAAGTAACTCTAATTGGCAATATGATGAAAGCACGCATCAAAGCTGAAAATCAAATATTTACTCTTCTAACCCCGGAGCAAAAAGACAAATTACAAAAAATGATGAAAGTGGAAGAAGATAAAATCGCTGATAAATTCAAAAGCTGCCAATATGATGATTAATGTGCTATTTTGAAAATTTTTTTATCTTCCCATTAGATTCCTAAGGCTTTATTGATATTGTAATTTATTCAATAAAGCCCGCTTAAAAATATTAAATATCAATGGCTTGGTTTTATAAATTCCAATATGGTTATATTTAGACCTTTTGCATGATATACTGCTGTGCAATATAACCTGCTTACTTGATAACGGCATGACTCCTGAAGAAATTGAAAAACTCCTTGAAAGTACTGAATGGAAAGAATTAGGAAAAGGAAACTATAATCAAGTTTATTGCTCAATAAAGCCTTTAACAATCGATGGTTTTACAGGGCGGTGGGTTTTAAAGATTCCAAAAGATGCAGAGGGGCTTTCTGATAGAACTAGAGCGGTAAGAAAATGGAAGGGGATAAATCCAGAGTATCCGGCCTTTGTAATAAGAAAACCTGCTTGGATAGCACCTTACTTAGGCGAAAAAACTGCTTCTGATGAGCAAATTGCTGCTCGGGTAATTGAGATCTATCAACGTACTGGTAACATTATTGGTGACGCTGGTGCTGGTAATGGTAGTAATTTCCTCGTTTTTGGTAACGACGTAGTTTGTATTGATGTTGATCATGCATTTCAACGTTATTCTATGGATAGTGATAGCTATTTCTTTTTGAGTCATGTCTATGACCCCAACACAAAGATGCCAAAGCCTTATATTGAGTCTGATTATATCCCTTTTTTAGATCGCTGCGACGAATTAGGTTTTTCCAAAACAGCAAATGTTATTAAGACTCTTTTGTATTTAAGTAATTTTCTTGAAGATAACGGTATTCAGGAAGAAGATGTTAACCAAAACCTTATCAATAAATTACGTCTTTTTAGAAAAGCAAAAATTCCTTTAACAACTCATAAACAACAAATATTTTTAGACATAGCTAAGGCGGATCCTCAGGGGGAAATTAGTTATAAATATTTTACAAACGAATTAATAGAAGAGATTGAAGCTAAGGCAGATTTTGTGAATACTCAAGAATCCCTTTGTCAATTAATATATGAACGATTAACAAAACGTCAAACTATAAATGATATTTTTAATAGCGGTAATTTAGCTGATGTTAAAATACTTATTAAATATAATAAAAATTTACTTACTCAGACTAACAATAAAGGTGAACTACCTTTACATCAAGCCATTCAATATGGCCATAGGAAGATGGCTGCTTATTTAATTAGTGAATGCCTTGATGAGCATGGCAAAATGGATTCAGTCTATAAACCAGAAGACGCTATTAGACATGCCTTGACTTATGGTTGTGATGAAATAGTCCAACAATTGCTTGAAGCATCCGATGTAAGTATGGAATGCTTTAGCGATTATGAGCAATTAAAATTTGCTGCAAGAATCGGCAATTTAGCTAAAGTTAAAATGTTAATTGCCAAAGATCTTCAGTTAATCGAAGCGGTAGATAGTTATAATCAAACAGCGCTAATCTGGGCTGCTTCAAGAGGGCATGTTGATGTTGTCGACTTCCTTATTTCTATGGCAGCAAATCTAGATGCAGCAACAGAAATACCTGAAGATAGTACAAGCCAAGATAATCATAATTTTACCGCGCTAGATTGGGCAATTTCCAGAGGGCATTCAGCCGTAGTTGCTCTACTCATGGCAAAAGGCGCTAAAGCCAATCATCTACATAATAAAGTAAAGGGTCTTAGCTTTGTAGAGCTAATAGAGGCTAATGATTTAGGCGCCATAAAAAGTTTAATCCTACATAATAAAGCCTTGGCCAATAAACCTATAAATGGAATTTACCCATTATTTTATGCTTCTAACCTGCAAAAAATTGAAATAATTAACTATCTGGCGGGGATGGGAGCTTATTTAGACGCCCTAAATCCTGGTGGTATGACAGTATTAAGTTTTGCTCTAACAAACAAGCTTGATGATGCTGTTATTATGTCTCTTTTAGAAAAAGGAGCCAATATACCACCAGCTATCGTAGACCAAACACATCCAATTCATATTGCAGCCAGGAACGGGAATCTTCCCTTAGTGATAAAAATGGTGAATGCTTATCCTGAATTGTTAAATGCCACTACAATCTTTAAAGAAACGCCATTAATTTTTGC
Organism: Pseudomonadota bacterium; assembly: GCA_020161725.1. GTDB lineage: Bacteria > Pseudomonadota > Gammaproteobacteria > Legionellales > Legionellaceae > Tatlockia. The sequence goes on along the minus strand of JAIUOG010000010.1, from coordinate 10,318 downwards.
GGCTGCAAGAGGGTATTTTGAGATTGTTCAGTTTCTTATTGGTAAAGGAGCTGATTTAAACTTTGCTACAATATTACCAAAGGATCATCCCAGCCAAAGAGAACATAATCGAACGGCTTTAGATTGGGCTATTTATAAAGGGCATCGCTCTATTGTTGGCTTACTTAAAGAGAAGAATGCAAATTCCAATTATTTTAAAACGTCAGGCTTAACCTTTCATTCTATATTTAGTTCTTTAGCTAATAATAAAAAGGATATAGCTGCACCTTCTACTCAAGCAGGCTTAAAGCCTACAACATGAAATCTTGACAAGCTTATGCAGCCTGGGCAGTATGCAAGATTACTTGTTATGCAAAGGATAATTATGCCTTCTTTCGATATTGTTTCAGAAACGCCTATCACAAAAAACCAAAAAGTTGTCGATTAAATGATGAATAATGAAATCAAACCAAAATCCAATCTTATGCTTATTTGGCTCTTGAGTTATATTTCAATTGCCTCTTTCTCTTCAGCGATTATTACTCCAGCCCTACCTAAAATAGAAGCGCAATATGGTTTAAGTAATGGGAGTGTTGAATGGGTTGTCTCCGCTTTTTTAATAGGCTATGTAATTGGACAGTTAATCTATGGTCCTATGGCTAATCAGTTTGGCCGCTTAAAAGCCTTACGGATAGGGCTTATTATTAATTTAGTAGGTTGTGTTTTTTGCTTAATCGCGCTACCTACAAACCTTTTTTGGCCTTTATTGTTAGGTCGTTTAATAACAGCTTTGGGGGCTGCGGGCGGACTTGCCTGTACTTTTATGCTTATTAATGAATGGCTACCCGAATCACAGCGAAAAACAGCTTTAGCCTACGCTGTTCTTTCCTTTGCTCTTTCGGGCTTGTCTGTCATGCTCGGTGGCATCATTACAGAATATTGGCAATGGCAGGGCTGTTTTTGGTTTTTAACGCTGCATGCAATGGTTATGTTAGTGGGAACTGCTGCTTTTAGTGAAACCTTGAAAAAGGCTAAACCTATTTGTGTTAGCACAATTATGCATGATTATTCTTTAGCATTAAATTCACCAAAATTAATTACTTTTTCACTCATCGTGGGCTATTGTACAGCCATTTGCTATTGCTTTTCAGCTGCAGGCCCTCAAATTGCTGAAAAAATTTTAGGAATATCTGCTGCAGAATACGGCTATTGGAATAATTTAAATATTATTGGCATGCTTCTGGGTGGAGTTTTGGCTAAAAAACTACTAGGATGTTTACCGGTTCTTTCTGTTATTGTCCTTGGTTTTATAGGGGTTGCAGTTGGTGTTATAAATCTTTGGCTGATGTGGTGCTTTGCCAACCAATCAACCTTATGGTTTTTCCTTATCTCAGCCAGCCTTTATCTATTTAGTAGTTTGCTTTTTTCTGGTGGTTCAATGGTCGCTTCCAATGCCCTAGAAGATAAAGCCAGTTCAGCTGCGATGATGAGCTTCGTTAACATGAGCAGTGCTACCTTAGCGGTTATCCTAATGGGTTATTTAAGTAGAAATTCGCTATTAAGTTTTATTTATATTTTAAGCCTTCTGTGGTTTCTGCTAATGGTTTTATTGTTGTGGCAAAGAAAGTAAAAATGTATTTTTATTGTTTGTTATTCAAATCCCGCACTGGCTACAAATTCCGAAAAATATAAAATACGAGTTGCTATTTTATCGACGGAATAACGGTTATGTCTTACGACAATAGCAGTACCTTTATACATAGTAAAAAAGCAATATTTCAATGATATGTTTTCGTTAAACTTGACATCTCTTTTTAGCCTCGGCAAGATTCCACAACAATTAGTTATATTAACGGGGAAATTATGCCTTCTTTTGATATTGTATCGGAAATGAATGAGGTTGAATTACGTAATGCAGTAGATAATGCTGTGCGTGAAATGGGTACTCGTTTTGATTTTCGCGGTGTTGAATCGAGTATTGAACTGAATGAACTTAAGGTTACCCTAAAATCAGAATCGGATTTCCAGGTTCGTCAATTAGAAGATTTATTTCGCAACCATTGTACTAAGCGCAACATCGATTTGGGTGGCGTAGAGATGGAAGATAAACCTGTACATAGCGGTAAAACCTTTTCTTTAAATATGACTTTTAAGCAAGGCATTGATCAGCCTATAGCCAAAGATATTGTAAAATTACTAAAAGATAGCAAAATGAAGGTGCAAGCTTCGATCCAAGGCGATAAGGTACGTGTAACAGGTAAAAAAAGAGATGATCTACAAGAAGCTATCGCCTCCTTAAAAAAATCAGAGATTAATTTACCTCTGCAATTTAATAATTTTCGGGATTAATTAGTAATATTAATCCACTAAGTTAAGCTCTAACCTTAGGTTTTTAGTCATCAACTATGTTGAATTTATATAGATTAGGCACTGCATTCAAGAAGATTCTTCGCAAAGCTCAGAATAATAGGTGTAGCTCAGGCTGATAATACACCCGTTATCCTGAAAATAGCTATTTGAAGGATCTTATTGAATGCGAAGTGAAGGATTTTGGATACCCGCCGAAGCTCAAGAATGACAATTGAATACAACCATGTCTTTCATAAATAATTTCTCTATTATCCTAGCACAATTTTCCTGTCATCTCTGCGCAGGCGCCGAGGAATCCTGTCATATTTTTAAACAGCATTGAAACACTATCAAACCTAATAGCTATCCTAAGCCTTGTTTTTCCTATTTAGAACGTTTAATAAAACCAAAAAATTAATGTAACTTTACACAATTTTTTTGTTTATTATCTGTCCAATTAGAGGGCTTATAGTCTATTATAATGAATAAGGGGATGACTTAACCTAGCTGAACCAAAATACGAAATAAAGATTGGAGATTGCTTTTGAGGTATGGTGTGTATGCTCTGAAATTGAGGGAAACCTAAAGTATCTCATAGATCGCCACCGTAGTTGAAAATTTGAGGCTCAGATTTTAGGAAGTGAACCCCTACCTCTTATTACGTAAATAAAAATTCCTTGGAAAATCATGTTCTTAAAATCATTGTTTTGTATAATTAAAAAACATGTATTATAATTATTTTGCAAGATTAACAAGGATGAAATCATGAAAAAAATAATTATCTCTGCATTGCTTTTATTCTTTCCTTTATTTTTCACTGGTTGTACAGTAACTCAATCTAACTATGTTCCAGCTTATCGAAATGATTATGTTTATTCGGTTGGCTACTATGGGTATAGACCCTATTGGAATAATAGTGTTGGTTATGGTTGGGGTGTCGGCAATTACTGGGGTGGCAACCGTTCTTTTTATAATCGCGGCTGGGGTTGGGGTGGTCGTGGTTGGCGCGGTCATGGCTGGGGTGGCCGTGGTTGGGGGCATCATCGTTAGTAAAATAGCTATATCAGCAAAAGAGCATGATATTTGCATGCTCTTTTGTTCCTATTAAAAACTGAGGCAGTGGATGAAGGGTTGGATCTTATATAAAAGAAATAAAAATGAGCTAACCGAGGTTGACCATGGGGTAACTCGTTTTTTAACTGCCGCAGAAAAACTTGATATTGAGCTTGAAGTTTATCGCCCTGATGAATTTGAACTAGTTATTAGTCGTGATGATAAAAAAAGTATTTTACTTCGTGATTCAAGAGTTGCATTACCTGATTTTCTTTTACCACGTCTTGGCGCAGAAACATCCTATTTTGCCCTAGCGATTATTCGTCAATTGGAAAAATTAGGTGTTTATACCTGTAATCACTCAGAAGCAGTTGCTAATGTCGGCGATAAAATGTTTTTAAGCCAACAATTAGCCCAAACTAATCTCCCAGCACCTAAAACTATGCTTGTCAAATTTCCTGTCTCTTTAAACATTGTTGAAAAAGAAATTGGTTTTCCATTAGTGATTAAAAATATCTCGGGAGCTCGTGGTATAGGCATTCATCTTTGTGAAACAAAAGAAGGTTTTATTGATCTTATGGAGCTTATTGGCAGCCATGGCTCTAATGTGCAGATGATTATTCAAGAGTTTATTGCCACAAGCTATGGTCGCGACTTAAGGGTTTTTGTTTTAGGCGGCAAAGTGATTGGCTGTATGGAACGGATATCCAAAGACAGTTTTAAGGCAAACTATTCACGTGGTGGAGAAGTGAAAGCTTATTCGCTAACGCCTGAAATTGAAAGTTTAGCAACGCAATGCGCTGATTTATTTAATCTAGAAATCGCAGGTATTGATTTACTCTTTGATAAAGAAGGTTTCAAAATTTGTGAAGCTAATTCTTCGCCTGGTTTTAAAGGTATGGAAAAAGCAACTAACAAGGATATGGCTACTAAAATTCTTAAATATATTAAGAAACGGATAAAACAAAAATTCTAAAAAAGTGTAATTAGACTATTTATTTTTCGTAGCCTGGGTGGAGGTCTATGAGCCGCAACCCGGGTTTCACATCGTTACACCCAGGCTTTGGATTAATAGGATAACTCTTACTCTTTAGCCCTAGAAACATATTCGCCTTTACGAGTATCGACTTTAATTAACTCGCCAATTTGCACGAATAAAGGCACACGAACTACAGCCCCAGTTTCTAAAGTAGCAGGTTTACCACCGCCGCCTGAAGTATCTCCTTTCAAACCAGGATCTGTTTCAGTGATTGTAAGAATAACAAAATTAGGTGGAGTGACTTGAATCGCTTCATTATTCCAAAGCGTTACCACACAAATATCTTGCTCTTTAAGCCATAAAGCGGCATCGGAAATTGCTTCTTTAGTAATGGCATATTGCTCAAAGCTTTCAGGAACCATGAAATGCCAAAGTTCACCGTCACCATATAAATATTGCATTTCAACATCAGCAACGTCAGCAGAAGGCAGTGTCTCACCTGATTTGTAGGTACGCTCTACCACTCGACCCGTTTTTAAGTTTTTTATCTTAATACGAGTAAAAGCCTGTCCCTTTCCTGGTTTTACAAATTCGCATTCGACAATGCTACAAGGCGCATTATCGACCATTATCTTTAATCCATTTTTAAATTCATTAGTACTATAGTTAGCCATTGATGCTCCAATGTTGAGATTTTGCTGTAATTTCGTTAGAGTGCGCGCAGTTTATCAATTTTATACACCGAATGCGAGATGACCTAAGCTGGCAAAAGATTTTGGCGGAAGGATTTAAAAGCGTCAATGAATTGCTTGAATATTTATCACTGCCTTTAGAGCTAGGAAGCCAACAAGCAGAACAATTTTTTAAAACCCGTGTCCCTCGTGGTTTTGCTGCACGCATGCAACCTCAAAATCCAAATGATCCTTTGCTTTTGCAAATTTTAGCAAAACCAGATGAATTATTAGTAGTCGATGGTTATAACGAAGACCCTCTAATTGAAAAAGATAAAAATGTTTTAAAGGGATTAATTCATAAATATCATGGCCGGGTTTTGTTAACTTTAACCGGCGTTTGTGCGGTTAATTGTCGCTATTGTTTTCGTCGCCATTTTCCTTATAAAGATAATAACCCTGGCAGTTTGGGTTGGCAGAATGTGCTTGATTACATTAGAAAGGATTCAACAATAGAAGAGGTGATTTTTAGCGGTGGTGACCCTTTACTGGCATCCGATGAAATATTGGCTGAAATCATGGATCAATTAGAACTCATTCCACATGTAAAGACCTTGCGTATTCATACCCGTATTCCTATTGTGTTACCCGAAAGAATTACAGCATCCTTTCTCTCAATTCTAAAGGAAAGCCGCTTAAATAAACTGATTGTGGTGCATGCAAACCATGCGCAAGAATTAAATGATGATGTGGCTATTGTGGCAAATAAATTAAGCAAGGCAGAATGCCAGCTGTTAAATCAATCCGTTCTTTTAACGGGAATCAATGATAAGGCGGATGTCCTAGTTGCTTTAAGCAAACGTTTATTTGAACTAAAAATTATGCCTTATTATCTTCATGTATTGGACAAGGTACTGGGTGCTGCTCACTTTGATATGCCCTTGCAAAAAGCACTTTCTTTGCACCAAGCGATGCAGGCTAATTTGCCTGGTTATCTTGTTCCACGTTTAGTGAAAGAAAGTCCGGGTGAAAAATCCAAAACACTTTTATTTTAATCGACTGAATTAGCATAAAATTCAATTAATTTATTTTGAGCACTGTAATGGCCAGAAGAAATAGATTTATAGCCGCCATCGGCTTGCATTTCCCAGGCATTAGCATTGTCTTTTAAATAATTTTTAAAAATTTCCATATTGATGCGTTTACGTAATTCGGTATCCAAAATGGGGAACATAATTTCAATACGGTTATATAAATTGCGTTCCATGAGATCCGCACTGGAACAAAAATAATGTTCTTCTTCGCCAATTAGAAAGTAATAAACGCGATGATGTTCAAGAAAACGACCAAGAATGGAAATAACACGAATATTTTCAGAAACACCTGGAATGCCGGGCTTTAAACAACAAACGCCTCTTACCAAAAGATTAATTTTAACCCCCGCATTAGATGCTTCATAAAGTGCTTTAACGGTTATTTTATCAGTTAAGCCATTTACCTTAATATTAATTTGTGCTTCCAAGCCTTTTTTAGCAGCAATAATACATTGTTCAATTAAATGTAAGAGGTTTTTTTGTAAACTAAAGGGTGAGTTAAGTAGAGCCTTTAATTTAACGGTCTTACCTAAACCCGTTAATTGTTGAAAGATAATTTGTGTATCGGAGGTAATAGTTGGGTCGGCTGTTAAAAGGCCAAAATCCGTATAACGCTTGGCCGTTTTTTCATGATAATTGCCAGTTCCTAAATGAACATATCGTTTCAATTTGCCATGGGTCTTTCTGACTACTAGAGTCATTTTGGCATGTGTTTTATAGCCCACTACGCCATAAAGAACTAAAACGCCTCCTTGATGTAAATGATTGGCGAGTTTTAAATTGGATTCTTCATCAAAACGAGCGCGTAATTCAATTACTGCCGTCACTTCTTTTCCAGAACGAGCTGCTTCAATTAAGGCTTTTACCATAATAGATTCAGCATGGGTGCGATATAGAGTTTGTTGAATGGCAAGCACATCTGGATCAGCTGCTGCCTGCCTTACCAAATCAATAATGACATTATAACTTTGATAAGGATGATGTAGGAGAATATCTCTTTCATCAAGCACTGAAAAAATATTTCGTTTTTCGCGAAGATAAGCGGGGTATTCAGGGATTAATGTTGGATAATTTAAGTCAGGCCTATCAATTTGATTAATCGCACTATCATAGCGTTGTAAGTTAACAGGACCATCACAATAATAGACATCTTCATGATGAAGATGGTGTTTTTGCAAGAGAAAATCAACAATATGTAGGGGACAACGATTATCAATTTCCAACCGAACAACATGACCATAATGGCGTGAAAAGACTTCTCTTTGCACGGCTACAGCCAAATCATCAATTTCTTCTTCTCTTAAAAAAAGATCACTATTTCTTGTTAGGCGGAAAGGATAACAACCATTAATAGTCATTCCTGGGAATAGACGATGAACATGCATTTCAATAATCGATGATAAATAAACGAAATAATGCCCCCCGTCAACACAAAGTTCTGAAGGTAAATGAATTAAACGAGGCAATGAGCGAGGTGCGTGTACAACTGCATAATTAATATTTCTATCAAAGGCATCTTTACCCGCAAGAGATACAATAAAATTAAGACTCTTATTAAATAACCTTGGAAAAGGGTGCGCTAAATCCAAAGCAATAGGGCTTACAATAGGTAAGATTTCATTTTTAAAATAATGTTTTGCCCAAAGATGAATATCATCATTCCAATCTGACGTTGAAAGAAAATGGATATTTTCTTTTTTCATCGCGGGTAGTAGTTCTTTATTGAAAATTTCATAGAGTTCATCGCTTAAAAGATGTGCTTTTTTACCCAGTTTTTTAACAATGTCATCTGGCAGCAAACCATCAATATTAGGTTTTCTTGAGCCCAAGGCTATTTTCTCTTTAAGACCCGCTACTCTAATTTCAAAAAATTCATCCAAGTTAGAGCAGCATATGCAAAGATAGCGCATGCGTTCTAATAGGGGGATATGTTTATTTTTTGCCAAATAAAGGACGCGCTCATTAAAAGCTAAGGCTGTAAATTCCCGATTAATGTAATAATCAGGATTATCTAGATCAATACTCATAAGCAGTCCTAATTAACCTTTAACAAAAAAGAAACCCAGTCCAATAAAAGCTAAAAATCCCCAAAAAGGCGATAAATTTAAATAAACCAGTGCTAAAAAAAACAAAATACAAAGTATTATTAAGGGTAACGAATAATAGCCCGCAAAAACGGATTCAGCGATAGAGTAGCTTGCGGCAGCAAGCATAGCTAAAGCACCATATTGCACCGCAATCATTATTTTGTTGGTAGTTGGATTATTATGCGAGGTTAATATTTGATAGCCCAATACGGCCAGCAAAAGCCCAGGTAAATTTAAGGCTAATACGGCGATAACTAAGCCAAATAAGCCGGCTGCCTTATAACCAATAAGGGCGGATAATTTAACTGCAGTTAGGCCTGGAAAAAGAAAACTAGAACCCACCATGCCAACAAATTCTTCGGGCGATACCCAATGCCTGTAATTGACAGCCTCGTATTCTAATAGTTTCAGCATAGAGTTGCCTCCACCTAAAGAAATAAGGCCGATTTTGCCGAAGCTATATAAGATACTAAGTAGATTATTCATAAATTATTTTTCTTTTTAAGGAAGCTTACATAATTAGAGGCTATTGGTTTAGCAAGCAACTCTTTTGCCAATTTGGTGACTAAGTTAAAAGAACGTCCTTGTATACAAAAGCTGAAAAAAATCTCGTTAGCTAATTTTAAACGCGAAAACTCAAGTTTAATTTTAGGTTTTGAATTAAACTTATAGGTTAAAATATCTTTAGCTATTTTAATTTCTTTACCTTGCTTTTCTATTTCATGCAGTAATGAAGCTACGGTACTTTTTGTTTCAGGCAAAATAAGTTCAGGCTCTAGCTCTTTTAAACTCATTTTAGAGCCATAGGCAAAAATCGATTCTTGCTCATTCTCCAAAGGTTTATATAAAAGCTCATCTCGCCTTATTTTTAGATTGATATTTTTATTAGGCAACAGGATATAGCAGTCCTCTTGATGTTTTGTTTCTACATTAATAAATTGCAATTCTTCGTCTGATAAGGCTTCTAAATTAATAATCTTATCCGCATCCCAAAAAAAACGAGCTTCCCAGCGATATTCTTCTTTAACATCATCTAAGCTATTTATGGCGAGTGGTTTTTGATTGCAAATTTCAAAATTCCAGATTAGGCGTGTATTCATATTAGGCTAAAATGTTTGAGAATAATTTTATTAAGAAATATACCCAAGTTTCCTCAAAAAGCAAAAGTGCAAATCTCGCTTTTTGAAGAAACTTGGGTATATAAGCTTAATTAAAAACTTTCGCAAAATTATAAATAAAAAGTATACTTAAATTTTAAGATGATTAATGCAAGGATGAGATTAATATGGCAATACTCCTATTTCTTGGTTACCTAATATTTACCCTAATCGTGTTATACCGCGATATGAAAGCCCTTCATTGGGAAATAGGTACGGTAATCTATTTATTATTGGCTCTGACTTTGTTTGGTTTCCCTGGTGTAATTTTAACAGTCCTTACTTTTATAGGCATCATAGTTGCAGCCTTATTTATTCATTTCGAGCATTTACGTAATTCGCTAAGCGATGCTTTATTCGATAAAGTAGGGAGCTTTTTACCAAAACTATCTAAAACTGAAGAAGAGGCTTTAAATTCAGGTGATGTTTGGTTAGAACAAGATATCTTCGTAGGTGAGCCTAATTGGAAGCGTCTAGAATCAGTTAATACCGAGTTGAGTGAAGAGGAGCAAGCCTTCATGGATAATGAGGTGCGTACTCTCTGCGCTATGATTGATGAATGGAAGGTGAGTCAAGAAGGTAATTTACCTGACGAAGTTTGGACCTTCATTAAAGATAAAGGCTTTTTAGGTTTGGTTATTCCTAAAGAATATGGTGGAAAGGGTTTTTCCGCACGCGCACATTCGGATGTGGTAACCATGGTTGCGTCTAAAAGCCCTGCGGCGGCTGTTTCTGTTATGGTGCCTAATTCACTCGGCCCAGGTGAGCTTATCAACTATTATGGAACTGATGAGCAAAAAGAGCGTTATTTGCCTAGCTTAGCTAAAGGGCATGATATTCCTTGTTTTGCACTGACAGAACCTGGTGCAGGCAGTGATGCTACTTCAATTCAATCACAAGCGATTGTGATGAAGAAAAAAATAGGCGATAAATCAGTCCTTGGCTTAAA
>JAIUOG010000163.1 GCA_020161725.1 Pseudomonadota bacterium | reverse complement strand
TTATTTTAGCTTCCATTATTTTATATCTTTGCATTACCATTTGTTTTATTGGCCATGATGTTTTATGTTGTTGCTTTGTTATTGCTACAAAATCCAAGCCAAAGATCAAAATCGATGTGGTAAGTTATAGAAGTTTTAAATTTAGGAGTTTTTTATTATAAAACACTTTAGCAATTTTTATCAATAGTAAGTAGGGTTCTAAGACTCTTATGGGATCGAATGGGACCTTTGACCCACATTCTCACACAATATGTTATAGTTTGTCTGTTCTACATTATAAAAAAAATTCATGGGGGGATGTCATACGAAAAAATTTTTTTGCTAAAAATGAAATTTTGTCACCTAATTGTTGGTAAGATAATTCCTGACTACTTTGATAATCTGATTCCAAAAACTTTAAAGCCATTTTTTGAGGTTGGGTACGCGCAAAATGAAAAATCATATCTACTAAATTATTTTCATAAGTCATAAGAAGTGCTCTCTTAGTGAAAAAAATGTAATAAACAAACAATAAGACTAATTATATACCATAAAAATCATGTTGTTATTTTTAAGGGCACTCTGTACCAATCTGAACTTTATCCAAAATTTTAAATACCACCCAGACCTTTTACTGTTATTCCAGCTATACTAGAGATGTGTCCGGGCTCTTTCAAAATGCTAGATTTTAGGCGATTTGAAAAAACAGAGGTATAAATCAACTGCCTTATTTTGGATTGTTATCATGTTAAAAAAAATCAATGATAATCAAGCAATTGCATTGTTTGATTTTGACGGTACGATTACTAAAAAAAGCACTACCATCTCTTTTTTAAAGTTCATTAGTGGGCATATTTTTTTGCTAAAATTGCTTCCCAAGCTCCCTTCACTGATTAGTTATCATTGTCATTTCAGTGGATTAGACCAATTAAATAACATCATTGCATACACCTTTTTTAAAGGCATACCTCGTGAACATTTATATCGGGCAGGTGAACATTTTTCTAATCAAATTATTCCTTATTTGGTCAAAGAAACCGCTTTGGAGCGGCTAAAATGGCATCAAGATCAAGGTCACTATTGCATCTTAGCAACTGCGGCATTTAATGTTTACATTGATTATTGGGCTAGAATTAATGGCTTTAACGCAATAGTCTCTACGCAAATTGATTTTAATTCGCATGATGTTGCGAGTGGTACAATTCATGGGCAAAGTTGTAACGGCGCAGAGAAATTAAACCGTGTTTTAGAACTGATTGGGAATGAACCTCGTTTAATTTATGCCTACGGTGACAGCTCAGGGGATGCAGAAATGTTAGCTTATGCAACACACGCGCATTACCGAATATTTAAATAAACTTACTGTTTTATAATAGGTCAGCCCCCATGTTGGATGTAGTACAAACGGTGTGGCCGTTTCCTAAATGGGAGCTGACGGTGAGGATACACCCTAGTTCATATATTTTTTAAGATACGACAATACCTTTTCAGGATATCTTCCAAACCAATTGTACCCGTCTTCAAAACGCTTAGTTGTGTTTTCTATCCAATAGAGTTCTTTGTCGCTACTTCCGAGCAAGTCGAAGGTGGTTTGTGCATCTGTCGGGTTGTTAATCACGGCATCATCTCGCACTTGCCACATAAAAATGGGGATATTTTTGACATGAGGTGCCCATAAAGCCCCTGACATGTCTGCGGCAGGAAATCCCCCCAGCTTCAAGAGGAGTGCCATCTGCTGAAGAAATTGACAGATCAATCCAATTTTCCATGCCGTATTCATCAGGAGTCTTAAAAATAAAGCTGCGTGGCATTTTAATCATGCAAGCAAGTGCTTTAACTTTGGCAAAATCTTCCTCTGATATATTTTTTTCTTGCTCCAGAGCTTTTTGCATTCTTTCTTTTGAAATCCCGGTCATTATTAATTTCCTTATGGATGTAATCGTTATAAAAAAAATTATTCACTATCCTACTATTTGCAGGATGAACAAATTAAATCTCTTATTATCCCCTGTAAGAAGTCTTCAGATGATCAGCGGCCTTTGACTTGCCTGTAATAAATCATGATTCATTACAGAATAACAATCTGATGACAAAGGCTTCCGAAAAAACCTTGAACATGACATCAAGGATTATCATCTCCATTTTGTTATACCCTGTTACTTGTATTCGACTTCGGCACTACCTCTGCTGCTTTTACAAGAGAGAGGTATTGTTGATGCGTAGTGTAGAAATTATTTAATAGCATCATCTCAATGTTCGAAGCAGGAATGTCCCCTAACTCAATATTGTTAATCATCATACTCATTCCTACATTATAAGCGCTTTGCCGAGCAAAAAATGAGGGAGCCTCTAGCTGAGACATAAGCGTAGTTTTTAATGTGGTCAAATCCTCTTGGCTCTGTTCATTTTGCTGCTCTACTTCTTCTGCAAGTTTTTGAGCAATCTTTAAAAAACCATCTTGAGCCACCGAAGAAATCTCCCAATGTTCATGATGCATCGCTAAAGCAAAGACCTTAACAAGCTTCATACGTAAGATAGGGTTGGTGATTATTGAGGCAAGTCTATTAAGATACCCCACCGCGAGTATAGAAGAATTGCGTCCACTATTAATTTCTAATTCCAGCCTATCAATCAGTTTAGTCAACGTGCCCTCATCCTTCACATGTTCTGCTATTGCTCCAAGGCCATTTATTGCTTCGCGACGAATACTTTGGTTAGGAAAGTCAATTTTGATAAGAAAAAAATCAGTCAGTTCTGCCAACTGAGCAGTATCCTTTAGTAAAGATGCCATTAAGCGTAAGGCTGCCATGGCTATACAACGAATATTTATTGCTTCGTCATTAGCACTCATTTTGAGTATTTTAAACATATTGCCTTGTTGCTCTGAGGAACCGAGCACAGGAACAAGCCTCCTAAGGCAATTTACAATCGTTAAACGCAGGCTATCGTTTCCTGTTTGCAGTTGTGACTCTAAGAAACGCAACGTGCTATCTTGCTGCACCACATCTTTAATCAACGGTGCAATTACTGCTAATCTTTCTATTGGCTGTCGCTCCATCCATGCCCTATTAAACTGAAGGTTGGGCATTTTAGGGTTGTTGAAATCCCCGGTTGATACTGACATAAGACTTAAGTGGTTTGCTGCAAGTTGGCCGACTTTTACATCCTCGTCATTGAGCATTTTTTGCCAAACCTCACTAAGATTATGAGGCTGTTTGGCGACAGGAATTAAAGAGCTCGTTATTGAGAGACATTGAGCCAACACTAAATTATTATTAGGTTGAGTTTCGCTTTGATATTTTTGAATTAACCACTCCATAAGTGTTAATAGGGCTTTATCGGTAAGTGAAACAGCAATACTTTGAAAACAGTTCACAGTAGAGTGAAGCACAGTTGGGTATGAATTATTAGGCGTAGTTATTAGTAATTCAATGAGATTCATTCGTTGATGGGAATCGGTAATATAGGGGGCTATCATTCGCAAATATTCTATTAAAGGTAAAGGCTCTATTACAGGAAATCGCTTATCACGTAAGGCTTCAATTAATGGATTAATGATAAGATTAAATGATTCAGTGCCAACCACTGAAGGTGCTAACACAACTATCCCTGGTATTGCCAGTTTAAATACTTTTGGGTCTTGTTTATTGAGTGCTTTTGTCAACAATGCGACTACCTTAATGCGTAAAGTATTCTCAGTAATTTGTGGTGCAAGAGCGCTAAGACTTATTATAACAGCTAGATAGCTCCGCTTATCTTGCCGCTTACCTTGCTTTTCTAACTTATCAATTCTTGATTCCAAACTATCAATGAGTTGACTTTGCCGTTCTTTATCCTCCACAAATAACCATGCTTTTATTAATTTTTCTAATTCTACTTCATCCCTCTTCCAATTTTTAAATTGAGATAAGATATCATTGATAAAATCAGCATGAACTTTAGGATCTTGGATAAAAGAAGCGAAGACAAAATGAATTCTTGATAATATATTAATATCGCCTTCGGATTTGGATTTTAATTTTTCAAGAAGTAGATTGCGCTCTTCATCTGACAAATGAGCAGCAACTCGTCTAATGCCTAAAACTACCTGATACCGTATTTCACGAACCTTCTTTTTAGAATCAAAAATGGATAAAAATATATCAGCTAAATTGTTGAGTTGTTGCGAATCAATAGTTAAATGAGCCAATTCTTGCAAACCACGCATGGCATCAACACAAACATCAACGCGCTTATCAAGGCATTTTTTTTGCAAATTATTCCTAATATCATCGTATTGCTGGGATGTGCTAAAGGGAAGGATAAATTTAAGTCCTAGTATAGCTATTCGAAAAACATCTGCATCATTGTCTTGAAGTTTTAA
>JAIUOG010000162.1 GCA_020161725.1 Pseudomonadota bacterium | reverse complement strand
AAAGTGGTAATGAGTGGAGGCACGTACGTGGGTATCATTTGCTACCTGAGTATGAGGATAATGATTTTTTCGACTATCTATCACCAATGGTTTTGATTTCAATTAATACTGGATTGAGACAAGGAGAGCTTTTTCATTTAACTTGGGAAATGGTAGATTTAAAAGAACGCTCTATAATTATTGCTGGTGGAATAACAAAGAATAGTAGTTCTCGATATATTCCCCCTGAATGACGAAGTTTACAAAATAATTACGCTACTTTTTGAGAAAAGTAGTTTAAAGAAAGGTTTAGTATTTCTCAGTAAAGACAATAAGCCTTTTCATAATATTAAACGGTCGTGGACAACTATTTTAAAAAAGGCACAAATAACCGAATTTCAATGGCATGATTTACGACATCACTTTGCTAGTAAACTGGTTATGGCTGGTATTGATTTGAATACGGTAAGGGAGCTATTAGGCCATTCTGATATAAAAATGACGTTAAGATATGCACATTTAGCACCAGAGCATAAAATTAAAGCGGTGAATAAAATCAATTGGATTGATTAAAGTATTCTATGCTACCTAGAACTCGCCAATGATGTTATAAAAATTCCAATTACAAATAAATTGACTCAAAAAATAAATATAGATAATGAACTTGAGCAATTCATTAGTGAATTTCAAGCTTTTAGAGTATCTAAAAAAAATAACAATAATAAATCCTTACCAAAGATATTTAAGGATGAAGAAATTTTTTCTAACAATAGCTGTCGAATATCTACGCCGCATGTGACGTTGACCGCTCTTATTCCGACTATAAAAAAAATTGATTATGCTTCATGCTGTATTCATTTTGCCATTCAAGGAACAGAAGACTGTTTGATGGCTTTCAATCATAAAACTATTTTATATGATTTATTTTGTGGCGCTTTAAATCAAAGTTCTTTTTTAAATCGCAAATTTATCGTAAATCCAAAATGGGATGATGAAAATTCTTTGTATGTCCAATTTGGAAACTGTAGGTATTTATTAAAAAAAGAGTATCTTTCTGAATTGTGTTCTGTGATCGACCGATTATTTTATCAATACATAGCCAGTCTAAGACAAATTGATGATGCATTTAAATTAAGCAATTTTATTTATGATCAAGATCATCAACGTTTTAAACTAGTTACAGTGCCATTAATTGTTTGGCATGAAATTTTATTAATTGCTGATGAGTTTTCGCATGATAAAGGTAAATCGGATTGACATATTTTTTATAAGAATGATAATTCTTCTATATGCCGAAGAGCAAAACCAAATTAAATTTTTTGCAAAACTAAAAGCTATAAGAGAACATAATAACAGGATGTTTGATTCAAACGACAATGTTCTGATTATCTGGAAATATCCCAAATATGAATTTAATCATCCATATAACCATTGTATTTGGGATTTAGAAACTTGTTACAATTGGTTGGTAGAAAATACCATCCATGATCACAATGCTCTGAAAGTATTAATTTGCCAGATTCATAATTTTTTTTCCGATTATGCGAGTTCGAACCAACTTAAAATTGATTATTCACCACAACAGTCCGCAGATTTTACGGAGGCTTTAATTTTATCTTTTGAGCATACTAATAATTATGACGTACATCATCTAAACCGTACATTATTCTTTAATGAGGGCACTCTTTATCAAAATAAAGAGGAGTTTATTAGAGCTCTCGAAAACTCGAAAAATGACATTTTGAATAATGGCTGGTTAGAATTTAAATTGCGGGCTTTTAGAGCGTTACTTGAAGATTCGAATCTTCCTATGCCTACCTCAATCGTAACGAAGATTTTAAAAAAAATTAAGTGGCTATACGTTATTATTGAAAAATTTTTACTAATTCAGCGATTCTTATATTTAGAAGATTGGTAAGCGGTAAGTGCTTACTAAACCCTTCCACAATTTCTGTTAAATCCCTGTTTTTAAAATCATAAAATAATGAGAAACTCAATTGCTTCGTCAACTCGGTTCTTGTGTTTGGGTTTTCGTCGAGTCCTATCAAATAGAGCATCAACACCCCAAGACTCAACTACTGATTTATAGGGAACTCCAGATATTATTGGAGCTAACTGATTATGAGCCCTTTGTCTCGGTTTTAATTCATTGATTTTATTATAATTTATGCCGGGGAAAATGCTACTAGTGGCGTACGATGTATAACAATGTCGTACTCAAATACGTAAATCTCACGACAGTGATTTTTTCAGTCCTTTTGACAACACTTATTTTAAGACCTATAATTAGGTCATATTAAAGGTTTTAATTAAGGTCGTATCATGCAAACATTATTTGCAACACAAGTAGCAAGTATTAGTGAATTAAAAAAAAATCCTACCAAACTGATTAATGATTCTCATGGAAAGCCTATAGCTATTCTGAATCATAATACCGCAGCTGCTTATCTAATACCTGTAGAAACATTTGAACGATTGATGGATCTCATAGATGAAAATGAATTATACAAGGTAGTAGAGCAGCGTTTATCTGCTCCATTTGAATCTATTAAGGTCGATATTGATGAGTTATGAACTTCATTTTCATCCTATTGCCTTAAAGGAATGGAAAAAATTAGCAAAAGAATTGCAGGAACAATTTAAGAAAATATTAAAACGACGCCTTGAAAATCCCCATGTTATTTCAGCTATTTTAAGCGGGACACTTAAAAATTGTTATAAAATTAAACTACGACAATCTGGGTATCGATTGGTTTATCAAGTCAATGATAATAAATTGATTGTAACAGTTATTGCTGTTGGTAAAAGGAATAACAACAATGTTTATGACGAAGCAGAAACTAGGAAAGAGTAATGGAGGCTTGAAGTCGTTCTATAGATGCTGCTTCTGGGAAAATTAATAAGCAATTATTATTTCATATGGGTAATGGAATGATTGGTATGTCTTATTCTCCCATTCTACGAGGTTTAGAAACAAATGAGCTTGGGCATGAAATGATTTCATGGATTAATAAATTTATTCATGAGCCTGCAAATCAATATCGGTTCTCTTTAAAAGAAAATGATTTACTTATGATGGATAATTGCCAGGTATTACATGGTAGAACAGCGTTCAATGATCAGGATGATAGATTATTACTTCGATTTTGGAATGAGTCGATATCACAATGAAAGTGTCTTTGATCAATATTTTTTTAGATAACATAAAAAAGCAAAAGCTTGGCTTTATGTTGCTAATTGTTACTTCAGTTTTTAGTGCTATCCAACAATGTGTCACCCCTTGGGCGATTCGGTATATTTTGAATATGTGTGCTGCTGTAAAGTATGAGCAAATAGGGGTTACTCGTGCTGTGATTGTATTTTTAATAATTTTTCTTATATCAGAAGTGGTTATTAGGAGTCAGGGCTTTTTTGTCGCGATTGTTTTGCCTAAGTTTAAGAAAAATATTAAAAGCCAACTGATAGGTAGTTTACTTAAAAAAAATTATGCTTATTTCTTAGAAACAATGCCAGGTAGTTTGACTCAGAAGGTTAATGATTTTGCTTCATCCTCAGAAAGAATAATACAAATTGTTTTTTATAATTTTTTTCCTATTTTTCTTTCTGTATTACTGGCGGCATTGTTCCTCTATTCAATTGAGCCATTCTATTCCGTTTTTATTATTACATGGTTCTCAATTCACTTTTTAACTACGTGGTATCGATTAAAAAAATCACTTAAAGTCGTTCAACAACATAACAAGATTCATTCCTTTATATCCGGAGCTCTTTGCGAGCTAATTAGCAGAATAACCTCTATAAAGATTCATTTTGGTGAGAAATACGAATTAAACAATTTGGATACGTACCTGTCTTCTGAAAAATCAGCTTTAAGAAAAGCACAGTTTTTTTTTGAAAAAATAAAAATAGTTCAAAGTTTATTTTCCTTAATTTTTATTATTGCTTTAGTGGTTCATCAGGTGAGTGGTTTTAATAAAGGTTATTATTCTATAGGGGATTTCATCTTTGTTGCTTTTGTAGCCTTCAATTTAATTAATTATGTTTGGTTTAGCTCTTTCCAACTTACTATTTTTGCACGAGAGTTGGGCACAATAAGAGAAGCTTATGAAGCATTAGCTAAAGGGCAAGATGATCCTTATACTTTAAGCACAAAACCACATGCAACTCTTGTTGTTGAACCAAACCTTAAGGTAAAAAATCTTAGCTATATGTTTTTATCAGGCAACAAAGCTATTGAGGATTTATCATTAGAAATTGATTTTGGTGAAAAAATCTTGATGCAAGGTAGATCGGGAATAGGAAAATCAACATTCGCAAAACTTTTGGTGGGTTTACACACGGGATTTAAAGGACAAGTTACTATTGGAGATAGGCAATTAAACCAATTTTCACGAGCCGAGCTTAATAAATTAGTTATT
>JAIUOG010000161.1 GCA_020161725.1 Pseudomonadota bacterium | reverse complement strand
ATAATTGCATTTTCAAGTAGATTAGAATTTGT
Organism: Pseudomonadota bacterium; assembly: GCA_020161725.1. Classification (GTDB taxonomy): domain Bacteria; phylum Pseudomonadota; class Gammaproteobacteria; order Legionellales; family Legionellaceae; genus Tatlockia. The sequence goes on along the minus strand of JAIUOG010000161.1, from coordinate 4,377 downwards.
TAAACAGCCTAAAAGAACACCTATAATATAATTTTGTGACTCTTCATCTAACTGTGGCGCTATAGTAGCAAGTGCGAGTACTTCTTCTGGTGTTAAAACTTTAGCGGTTGTTAATAATTTTTTACCAAATTCCTTTTTTTGTTCTTCTGAAAAATATAAGCAAAGCTGAGATGATGCTTCTGAAAAGGGATTTTGAATAAGTCGTTGAAAGTCTCCACCAGGCAATGATTTTCCTTGCTGTACGAATGAACTATTAACAAGGTTTAATCCCAACATTTGTCCTGCAATGTCTAAATGGTTAATTGCCCTAAGAATTATTTTTTTAGTAGGGCTATAAGGTGGCAAACCCGTTTGCTGCCATAGGATTAATAATTTTTTTTGTATCTTTTGAGCCTCTTCATTTTGACGTGTAAAAAGCGCAGTAAATGCAGCTTGCCTGTATTTACGATTCGTTTTGGTAAAGGCTAAGAGATCTTTTAAATTAAGTTTTTCTAAGGTTAGATTTAAATTATCAAGAGGAATCTTATCAAATTCAATTTGTGATTTTGTTTCCATGTTGGACTTATACTTAAATACTATAATTTGCTATAAAAAGAACTTATTATAACAAAATCGAACAAAAAAAATCAATTTTTTACAGCATTAAGCTCTATTATACTTAAGGATTGAAAGTATATCTGCTGTTGAAAATTAAGCCCAAATTAAACTTAATTTGGGCTTTAGAATATTAGTGTTTTCTCATGCGGTCTAACATATTTTGTACTTGTTCTTTATTATAACCGTAATATTCTTTTAATTTACCAAAAAGAAGTTCGTTGTCGCCTTCTATTTCAGTTAAATCATTATCAGTGAGTTTACCCCATTGTTGCTTAATTTTGCCTTTTACTTGATCCCATTTACCGCTAAAAATTTCCTTATTCATAATAATCTCCTAAATAAAAGAACCACAGGAAGAGATATTTTCCTGTGGTCTATAAGTGTAGAAGTGCTTTTTAATTTTGTCTAATTGATTAGTTGCTAGTCAAAGGCATATCAAGCCAAGCTTGATGTATTTGAGTTAGTAAATTATTGGCTTCTTGAAGAAGGCTTGCATCATTATTTAAATTAGCTTTAGTTAAGATAGTTTGCATGTATTCATAAAGCCCGGCTAAATTAGCCGCAATTTCACCGCCTTTTTCTAAATCCAAAACAGATCTTAATTCACCAATAATACTAATAGTTTTGCCAATGTGCTCACCTTTCGCTGCGATTTCTTTTCTTTCCATGCTACCTACTGCACTCGCAATATGGGCTCTTGCTCCTTGAAATAATAAGGAGATTAATTCATGAGGTGAAGCGGCTTCAACTCTTGAATGTAAATCAATATTTTTATATTGCTGATGGGCATCTTGGTAAGCGTTTTTCATCCTTAGTTCCTCTTAGTGGTAAGTTGCGGTAAATTGGCTAATTGTTGTGTTAAAAATTGGCTAGTACTTTGCATTTGGCTTAATAAACTATCTAAGGCAGTAAATTGTTTGGTATACCTGTCTGTTAGATTAGATACTCTAAGACTTAAATCATCACGATTCTTATCAATAGTCTTTAGATTGTCATTAATTTGATTTGTTTTAGTGGCAAGTTCTCCTCCACTACTAAGATAGGGACTAAGGAGATCTTTAAACGTGCTAGCAATGCCTTCAACAGTTGTAGATGATTGGTCTGTGGAACTCGTATCTGCAAGCAAGGAAACTAAAGAATCAAAATTATTTGTTAATGCTTCATTAAAAACCTCGGTATCTAGGGTTAACATACCCTGATTATTGCTAATTTTAATACCAATATCAGCAAGGCTTTTAAAAGGGCCTTCAGCACTTTTAATGGGGTTTACAATAAGGCTGCCTAGCTGGAATTTTAAATTGCGAATGGCTGAATCGGATTGTAAAGAGCCTGTTGATTTTGTACTTTGGTTGTAACTAGTTAATGAGTTAATCGTATTGAGAGTCTCATTGTATTGCTTAACAAATTCATTAACTAAGGCGGTAGCTTGGCTTGTGCTTGTATCCATTGATAACTGAATAATATCACCAGGACTTGCTTTTAATAAATTAAGATCCACCCCCTCTATCACATTCGATAAGTGATTAGAGCTCTCTGTAATCAATAAACCATTCACTAAAACTTCGCTATCAATGGCTGCGGTGGTTTCGGTTAAATTGCTTATACTTACAGTTGGATCAAAGGCTAGGGCAGATAAGCCCGTGTTATCGCTATTATTTGTATCATTATCATTGACTGTTATTTTCATTGAGGCAGAAGTGCCTGTTTCTTTGCTAATTAAAGTTAAGCGCGTACCTGATTTATCCTGCACTATCGCAGCCGTTACAGACGAATTTGCATTATTAATAGCATCTTTAATTGCAGTTAAACTATCCTGACCTGAAGCGATATTTATTGTCAGAGAAGCTAAGTCAGGGTTTGTTGTAAACGAACTTTTATCTGATGAATAAGTTCCGAATTCGATGGTTAAACTGCCTTGGCCGATGGAGCTAGTAGAGTCCGTAAAAGGGCTTGAGGCTAAAGACTGAGAGCTAGCTAATTTTTGAATTTGGATTTGATAATTTGCCTTAGTTAAATTAGTACCTGTAACATTGGCTTGCAAAAGTGAAGAGTCACTAACTTCCGCTGAAAAACTAGAAAAACTATCTTTATTAGTTAACTTTCCCACCGTTGTTTGTAATTTGGCAAGAGCAGATTTAATTTGACCTAAAGAGGATAGTTTTGTCGTTAAGTTCGCCTCTTCTTTATCAAGTCTATTTTTTGCAGGGGTTATTTCTGACTGCACTAAAGCTGTGACAATCGATTTTACATCGAGGCCTGAGCTTATGCCTGGTGATGAAAGAGCGACCATAAGAGATATCCTTTTTGGCTAATCTTTTAATTTGAAGCAAATGCAATGCCAATTTTTTATATCTCTTTATTCACGGAGCCACTTATAATGTCATCAATAATCGATAAAAGATGAGCATATTCACTGGGTGAAATTTGGCGTATAACTGAGCCTGATAATCTGGAAATAATCAGTTGCATTAATCCCATTGCTTCATTCTGTTGAATTTGGTTATCTTCATTTTTTACATTTGAATGAAATTCAATTGAAGTATCTATAGTTGGTGCAAATTTAGATGGGGGCAAACTAGTAGAGGCAATATTTGTATTTGAATTAATAAGTTCTATATCCATTAGATTCTCCTTATGCCTTTAAGTATAGGCATAAAAAATTACCAGTAGCATAAAGCTACTGGTAATTGTACAGATTAACCGAGTAATTTTAACACGGATTGAGGCATGCTGTTGGCTTGTGACAACATTGCAGTACCTGCTTGTTGCAATATTTGACCTTTAGTTAAATTAGCAGTTTCTGCGGCGAAATCAGCATCTTGAATACGGCTTCTTGCAGCTGATAAGTTTTCAGTCACGTTTTGTAAGTTAGCTATAGTAAGGTCAAAACGGTTTTGCAGCGCACCCATTGCAGCTCTATTTGAGTTTACAGAAATAAGAGCTGAGTCAATACGTAAAATAGCGGCTTGAGCACCTTCAGCAGTTGTTACATCAACTACGTTAACACCGTTAGTATCTTTTGCAATTGCAGCTGAAAGACCGATATCAGCAACTGTACCGCCAATTGCAAGAGAGTCAGTAGCGCTAATTGAAATGTTACCACGTAAGGCTGCAGCGAATGGGCCGCCTGTTACAGAAAGACCGTCTGTACCAGCAGTAAAGCCTGTACCGCTTTCAGTTACAGTAATATTACGACCATCAGCAGCAGTTAGAGTCATATCGCCACCATTAAGGCTTGCAATAACACCAGTTTGGCTTGATACACTGTTAATCGCATCACGTAATTGAGTATTAGATAAGCCTGCAGCAACATCAGTGTTAGTAAATACAGCTACACCATTTAATGTTAAATTGTAAGTATCACCTGCTGTACCACCAATTGCACCTACAGTTTGAGTACCAGCAGTAGACGCGGTCACGTTAAGTCCTGAAATACCAGCAGCATTGATAGCAGCGGCTTTAGCATAAGCAGAAGTACCATCTTGGCTTGCATCAGGTCCTGCAAAACCAGCACTTGAGTTGATAGATGTAGCAGGGCCACCAGCAATAGAAATGGTAATGTCAGTAGCAGCGTTAGCACTTACTGTTGTACCTGTTTGTGATGCAACACCACCAATAGCGGATGACATGATACTTCCTATTGTAAAGCTAATAGTTTGGTTTGCATTAGCACCAACTTGGAAACTTGCACTTGAAAATGAACCGTCAAGTATTCTTTGGCCGTTAAACTGAGTGTTTTGTGCGTTTCTATCCAATTCTTGTTGTAATTGGCTTATTTCT
>JAIUOG010000009.1 GCA_020161725.1 Pseudomonadota bacterium | reverse complement strand
TTAAAGACTTAGATATTTGCTGGCATTTTATAGGGCCAATACAATCGAATAAGGTTGCTTCTATTGCCAATGCTTTTAGCTGGGTACATAGCCTTAGCCGTGAAAAAATTGCCCTAATGCTTGCAAAGAATCGGTTTTCGCATTTCCCCCCACTTAATGTTTGTATCCAAGTCAATCTAGATAGTGAGGATTCTAAATCAGGTGTTGCAATAGATGAACTGTCCTATTTTGCACAATTAATTCAAAGCTTGCCGACACTTAAACTAAGAGGCCTCATGGCAATACCTAAGCCCCGCTCTAATGAAGAACAGCAATTTTTAAGTCTAGAACGCTTAAAAAATCTCTTTTTAGAGCTAAATAAGGAACTCCATTTGAATATGGATACCTTATCTATGGGCATGTCTGATGATTTAAAAGCAGCGATTAAGGCAGGCTCCACTATGGTTCGAGTTGGCCGCGCTATTTTTGGTGAGCGACAGTAGAAAATTAGCTTCTTGAATAAAATCATGGATATAGGTATAAAGAGCTTATCTACAAAAAAATGAGAGTCACATGCAAGGATTTATCACCGTAGGCTATTTTTTAATCGGTCTTTTATTCAGTTTAGCGCTTTTTACATTATGGTCCAGGCTTATTTTACGCCTACTTAAAGTCAGTGCGATTCATCCTGTTAACCAACTTGTTGATAAATTAACTGACCCTGTAGTTAAGCCAATTGAAAAGATACTCGCATCTAAAAATTATTTACAAAGAGCTTATGACTTACCCTGCCTTGTCGCCATTGTTCTTATTAGCCTTTTAAAATTTATTATTTTAGGTTTATTTCTTTATGGAAAGCTTTTACCCATTGGCTATCTTGTTTTATTTACTCTAACCGACTTAATTGTTCAGCCTTGCAATCTGTTTTTCTATCTCATTTTAATTCGCGTCATTATGAGCTATGTACAACCTCATTGGCAGGGTCCTATGGCTGAAGTCATTAAACGTTTGACGGATCCCTTGCTTAGTTTAGGTCGAAAAATTATTCCAGATATCTCTGGTTTTGATTTTTCTCCCTTTATTATCATGATTATTTTAAAAATAATCGTTTTATTTGTAGGTGCGTCACTGCCCTTAAGATTAGCCTAATATTGCTGTCATACTGTGAAAAGAACGTCTTTCTTTTGAAGGATCTCGGAATAAGGCTGTTCACAGTTGAATTAGATCCTTCGCAAAGCTCAGGATGACAGTACGGTAGGCACTTTACGGCCTTTTAGATTAACTTAAAAAGGAATTCAGGATGAAAAAAGCTCTTTTATTAACAACAATAGGTCTTAGTTTAAGCCAACTTAGCTATGCTGACACATTTTCGACCGAAGTTCATAACAATAAGGGCGAAGTGATAGGCCAGATTAATTTCACAGATAGTAATTATGGCCTTTTAATTCAGCCTAACCTTCATAATCTACCGCAAGGCATTCATGGTTTTCATATTCACGAACATCCTGATTGCGGTGAACATGGTATGAAAGCAGGTGGACATTTAGATCCTGCTAAAACCAATAGCCATCAAGGTCCCTACGGCCAAGGTCATTTAGGTGATTTACCGAGTCTTAGTATTGATGCTGAAGGTAAAACAAATACGCCTTTACTAGCCCCTCGCTTAAAGACAAGTGATATAAAAGGTCATGCCGTTATGATCCATGCAGGCGGTGATAATTATAGTGACACCCCGCCTTTGGGTGGCGGTGGTGAACGCATTGCTTGTGGTAAAATAGAGTCTTAATTTTATAGGCGATTAAACTGAAAAAAAAATAAAAGAAGTCTATACTTTTCTTAGACTAATAGATTTAAGGATAGCCATGATTAGCCGATATTTTCTTTTCAGTTTATTATCCTTTTCAAGTGCAGCCATGGCTGCTGATTCTATTTATTGTCCAGAAAATCAGGGTTACATTAATGTTGGAATGTCGCAACAAGAAGTCATATCTGCCTGCGGCGAACCTCAAAGTAAAACTCAGTCGAAACAACCTGTGCTGCAAAAAATTCCACAACAGCAATTAATTTATAATGGAATGGATAGTCCACGTGTATTTTATGGTGTTTGGTCTATTTCAACAGGTGATAGTACAGGTGCAAGATTACAGATTAATTTGGTAAACGATAAAGTTGAATCAATCAGTTTAAATGGATCCGCAACGAATGCTGCAGATATTTGTAATGGCCAAGATATTCAAGTGGGTTCCCCTGCCGATGACGTTTATAGTGCTTGCGGCAACCCTACGATTGTTAATAACTCTTTTGTTACAAAAGCTATTCCATCTGATAAACCACCTGAAGTTTGGACATATCAGCCCAGCCAATTTAGCCCCTCATTTAGCTTGACATTTGTAAATGGGCAACTAGAATCCATTCAATAATTAATTTTTAGGATTTTTATGAGCACAATTGATGATATAACAATAGCTTACGGTGAAGATGGTATTGAGAAAGTCAAAGAATTAGATAAAGAAGTTTTAAGTAAAGGCGCTTGGACAACTATTATGTTCCGTTATCAAGATTGGGACAATGCAAAAAATGATTTTGGCCCCGTTAAATATTCTATTAGACGTTATCAAAAAAGAAACGATCAATACTGGATGAAATCAAAATTTAATATTTCTAGTGAAGATCAAGCACGTAAAGTTATTGGCATTTTAAATAATTGGCTTGAAAAATCAGAGTGAGCCTGAATCATTAAGGCTGCTACGAATTTTTAATGTAGCCTTGGTGCAGTGAAACGTAACCAAGGAAAAGTGAGTTTAAACCTTGATTACGACTTCGGCTTCATCAAGGCTACGAAAAAATACAACCTTGTCTTTGCGAACTGCGATAAAATAATCCCTAATTACAAATCCAAACTCGATTACTTCACAATATTCGCAATAAGCAATTTTTAATGTAGCCTTGTGTAGTGAAACCTAACCAAGGTTAGATATTCATTTTTGAATTTTCACCCAAAATGATTTACAATAGAACAAATTTTTTTTGTGTCTAAGTTAACCCCAATGAAATTACAGAAATCATTCAAATTGTTTTTTTTAATTGCATTGTTAGGATTAAGCTTTACTCTTATCGCAAAACATAAAAAAATACCTCATAGCAATGAGCCTAAAATTATTAGCGTTGAAACAGCCCACGTTACTCAAAAAATCTTAGCTGAACAATTTGAAACCATAGGTAGCCTTGCCAGCACTGATAATATTGATATTAGCGCAGAAATGGCTGGACAAATTGCAGCTATTTATTTCACACCAGGTGCCTATGTCAAAAAAGGAACCTTACTTATCCAACTTGACCAAACAGTTTTAAAAAGCCAGTTAGCCAGTGCTAAAGCCAACCTTACCCTATCTAAAGCGAGTTATAATCGCATACAAGAATTAGGCAAAAAAAACTTAGCTTCTGGACAAACACTGGACAAAGCTTTAGCCGATTTAAAGGAAAACGAAAATCGTGTTAAAGCAAAAGTTGCCGAACTGGCTAAATTAAATTTACGAGCACCTTTTTCAGGCACTCTGGGTTCAAGGCAAGTCAGCATTGGTCAATATGTTAAAATAGGCCAACCTCTGGTCAAACTTGTTGCCAACCAAAAATTGCGGGTTGAATACAATTTACCTGAGCGTTATTTAGGTAAATTACACCAAGGTCAAAATGTATCTGTCGTTTCAGATGCCTTTCCTAATAAAGTTTATGAAGGCATTGTCAATTATATTGATCCTGCCGTAGATAAAGAAACAAGAACGATTGCTGTAGAAGCACTCATTGATAATAGCCAAAGGACGTTGTCAGCTGGCCTTTTTGTTCGCGTTAGCCATCAATTTGGTGAAAAAAGAAAAAGACTTTTAGTGCCCGAAGAAAGCTTAATTCCGACTATCAACGGTCAAAAAATATTTATATTAAGAGATAATAAAGCACAAACAATCCGTGTAAAAACAGGTGCACACCATGCATCGATGACTGAAATATGCAGTGGGCTACAGGCCAATGATATTATTATTGTTCGTGGGCAACATAAGCTTAAGGAAGGCAGTCCTGTTATTTCACTCAATAAGGGATAGGAGCCTTCATTGAATTTTCCAGAATTCTGTATTAAAAGACCGGTATTCACCCTCGTTTTAACTTTTCTTCTTATTATCACAGGCTTAATTTATTTTAATAAATTACCATTAAGACATTTACCTAACATCGATAGACCTACTATCAATATCGCCACTGATTTTGATGGAGCAAGTCCTGAATTAGTTGAAAAAGAAATTACCATTCCTATAGAAAATGTTCTTTCGAGCATTTCAGGTATCGATAACCTCCGCTCTACAAGCATGCTGGGTAAAAGCCGCATTAATATTGATTTTCAGCTTGGTATCGATATCAATGAAGTGGTCTCTGACATTCGTAATAAACTCTCTTCTTTACAAGTAAAATTACCTCAAGATAGTCATCCGCCCTCTGTCAGTAAAAACGATTCTGATGCTAACCCTATCGCTGTCATTGGTTTTCATGATAAGGATAAAACAGCTTTAGAAATCACGGATGATATAAGCCGAAACATGAAGCCTGTTATTCAAGAAATAAAAGGTGTTGGAGAGGTAACTTATTATGGAGGCAGAGACTATGCGGTTAAAATATCGCTTGATCCCGTTCGAATGGCAGCTCATAGAATCACCATTGCCGAAATTAAAAAAGCCTTGATGCAACAAAATATTGATGTACCCAGTGGTCAAATCAAAAGTGCAAATCGCTTTTATACGGTCGTAACACATGCGAGATTGCAGGATGCTAAACATTTTTCACAAATTGTCATTGCCAAACGAAATCAGCAATTAATTCGTTTAGGTGAAGTTTCCTCCATTGGGGTAGGTAGTGAAAATGAAGATAATTTATTACGTATTAATGGCAAATCAGCTGTTGGTTTAGCCGTTTTGGCTCAATCCACAGCAAATCCTGTTGAAGTAGCTACCGCCTTAAAAAAGACCTTAGAATCGTTAAAACAAAGCCTTCCCGCCGATTTTGCCATTGAACTTGTTTTTGATTCGACTAGGCATATTAGCCAATCGATTCACGAGGTATATAAAACTTTTTTTGAGACTATTTTATTTGTTGGCCTAGTCGTCTTGTTATTTTTAGGTAGCCTACGGGCTGCTCTAATTCCTATTATCACCATACCTATTTGTCTTATTGCTGCTTGTTGGCCCATGTATTGGTTAGGTTTTGAATTAAATACCCTGACATTATTAGCCATGGTTTTAGCCATCGGTTTAGTCGTGGATGATGCTATTGTCATTTTGGAAAACTGCCATCGCCATATGCAAGAAGGTTTATCACCTATGCAAGCTACCATCAAAGGCTCTAATGAACTTGTTTTTGTAATCATTGCGATGACAATTACCCTCGCTGCAGTTTATGCACCCATGGGCTTTGTTTCAGGTTTTACCGGTAAATTATTTTTACAGTTTGGAACCACACTCGCAATTTCAGTGATTATCTCAGGCTTTGTTGCTTTAAGCCTATCACCGATGATGTGTTCGCGCTTACTTAAAAAAGAAGAAGGTAGTTATAGCTTGTGGTTAGATAGCCGCTTTGCAAAATTAACCCGCTTTTATCAAAAAACCTTAACCCAAGCACTCCAATTTTCACCACGCTTAATTTTAATCATTATTGCTTCATCTTTAATTGGTTATTTTTGCTATCAGCATTTAGGCTCAGAGTTAGCGCCAGCCGAAGATCAATCATATATTCTTGGCCCCATATCAGCGCCAACAAATTCATCGAGTTCTTACACTGACCAATATAGCCGTGAATTAGAAGCAATTTATGAAAGTATTCCTGAAAAAGCAGCCTATTTATCTTCTGTAAAACCATCTTCTGCTTTTACCTTATTGAAATTATCTCCTTGGAATGAAAGGCATCGCTCACAAAAGCAAATTAGTAAAGAACTTAGTGATAAAATGCAGCAACTTACGGGCGTTAGTGTCTTTCCTGTTAGCCTAAACCCGCTAGGTAGACGCTCTAATGTTAATAGCCAACTCAGTTTTTCCTTACTTGGCAATAGCTCCTATTTAAAATTAAATGAAATTAGCACCGAAATTATTAAAACCCTATCTGATGACCCTCGTTTAAAACATGTAAAAAATAATTTAGCCTTAGATAGTGAACAAATTGATATCGATATTGATAGGCAACTTGCAGCTGATTTAGATGTCAATCTGGCTGATGTAGCGGAGTTATTATCAACTATGCTTGGCGGCAATACGCCTGTTAATTTTAATTATGATGGGCAAGCCTATAAGGTTATTTTGCAACTAGAACAAGCTGATAGACGCGATATTTCTGTTTTAAATAAGCTTTATGTACAAAATCGCCGTGGGAAGATGATTCCTTTATCAACCCTGATTAAAATTAAAAATACGATTGGCCCTGATAGCCTACCCCATCTTAATCGATTTAGAGCCGCTAATATTAGTGCTGAATTATCACCAGGCACCCATCTGAACGATGTACTGAAAGATGTACAGACTTTATTAAAGGATAAATTACCTGAAGATATTCAATATCATTTTATCGGTGCTGCCGAAGACTATCTTGAATCAAGAGACAGTAGTTTTTACGCCTTTCTTTTAGCTCTTTTATTTATTTATTTAGTTTTAAGTGCCCAATTTGAAAGTTTTACAGATCCTTTAATTGTTTTAGTATCAGTCCCTTTTTCTTTAGTAGGCGCTGTAACCACCCTTTATTTATTTAATGAAAACATGTCGATTTACACTAATATTGGCATGGTTACTTTGATTGGTCTTGTGACAAAACATGGAATCATGATTACGGAATTTGCTAATCATCAATTAGAATTAGGCAAAACCAAACTTGAAGCTGTCAAGGAAAGCGCTACCATTCGCTTAAAACCCATATTAATGACCACGCTCGCCATGATTTTAGGTGCTCTACCTTTAGCACTTGCCAGTGGCGCTGGCAGTGAAAGCCGTAAACAATTGGGCTTAGTGATTTTAGGCGGTATGACAGTAGGAACCTTATTTTCGCTTTATGTTGTACCCTTTGTTTACCTTAGGCTATGCCGTAAAAATTTAAATACACCTAAATTAACTTTGGAATATTTAAAATCTTAAAAACCTCTTCTCTTAAACTAGTATTTCATAACTTAAGGCGTATACTAGGCATTTTTTTAACCTTTGTGATTTGAAGTGGATATATTTGTATTTAGTGATTTTGACGGAACAATGACTGATCTTGAAGGCTTTTCAGCAACTAAACTGGATTTTTATAAAAGCCTTAAAAGAAAATTTGGGGAAGCAGATCATCTTTGGGTAGAAAGAATGGTCGAAAGTTTTAAAACTGAATTTGGTGAGTTTAGTGAAAAAGCTTATAAGAAAGGCGAAAACTCAAAGCTGCTCATTAATAGAGACGCCCTTGCCACTTTTAAATTACTTATACAAAAAGAAGAAGTAAAAATATTTATTATCACACGGAATGTTAAATGCTATGTGGAAGCCCTACTTCAATATCAAGGATTTACAAACGAAGAGCTTGCCAAAATAACCATTATCGCCTCAGGAGATAAATATCAAACGGTTAAAGTTCAATTAGAAAAACCTCAAACCAAACCAAGTAAAAGCTTTATTTTTGAAGATAATCAGAATGATGCAAACGCTATGAAAAAAGCGGTTTCCGAACTTAGCATTGATGTTGAAGTACACGTCAAAAAACCAGGCAATTTTGAGTGGGATAGTTATTTAAAAAACATTGAGCAAGCTCTTAAGCCTTCTCAAAATAATGGTTCACCGCCAACATCCTTTGACAGTACTATAACTATGTTAGAAAAATTAAAGATTGGAGCAAAAGAGCCTAAAGAATCAGCAAATGCTATCCCAACCATCTATGGCTCGCTTGTGGCCAAACCTACTTCCGATAAAGGTTCTACTAGCACATCGGGACTTGATATAAAATTGAATGATAATGAAGTCCATAATGGGTTCGATCAAAGCTAATGCATAAGGTCAGCATTTTTGAGCCATTTGAAAATGATTATACAGGGAAAATTTTTTAGGCTAGCTTTATTCCTAAAGCTGAGTTGAGATAGTTTGACAAACTGATATATTTAAACCAAGTTTTTTAAGTAAATCTAAATACTCATTAAGAGTAATTAGTCCTGCGCAAGGCGTTGCCCCATAGGGTATTTGGCAACCTAAAGCAATTTTCTCAGTAAGAAAAATGGCGGGAATACAAGGAATATAAAGCCCATCACCATGCTGTGCGTTGATTTCAATGCAAATTGTTTTGGACATCTTATTTTGGTCTAGCCCCTGAAGTGACATATAAAAGCCACTATTGTTTGTCCCAAGCCAATTAAACCAATGAGAAATTTTTAAAAGAGGACGAGCTAGTTTATTAAGGGCGGGTAGTAAATGAAGGCGGACAAGCCAAGAAGAAAGAAATAATAAAACATGCAAAAATTTAAGTTCGAGTCCTGCCTGAAAACGAACTGTTTTTAGAGTAGGGTAACGTTGGGGGAAAAGTGCTAAATCCGGGATATCACAATTACTTAAAAAACGCCTGTTTAAACGCCAAAACTTTAGTAAACGCAAATCTTGCCAACCATATATTTTTTTAAATGCGCCATTAATTAATGTTTCGAAGGGTTTTCCTGCATAACTTAAGACCCCTGTTGTGGTGGCCAAGCCTTGGTTAGTCAGTTGTGCTGTTGCAATAGCATAATCAACACTGATTAATTCTTTAAATTCAGGCAAATAATGCTCGATAATGGCACTGCTTAATCCTGGAACAGAACTGGCGCCACTACATACGAGTTTCTGCTTTGCTAAAGCCTCTTCATTAAATTGATTAATGTTAATTACAAAATCGCGGGAATCTGCCAAATCGATGTAATGGGCTCCTTCCGCAAGACAAGCTTCGGCAACTTGGTAGCCTTGCATTTGAAAAGGACCTGAAGTGTGGATAACCACATTTGGCTTTATCTCACTCAATGATTTAGAAAAACATTGAAAAATATCGCAATATACGGCTTCAATGGGATGTGCGGCTGAAAGTTGTCTACTGAGCGCTTTCGCTTTATCAATATTTCGCCCACCAATAATAAGTTTGATTTTTGGATTCAAGCAAAGCGCTTTTGCGATATACTGCCCGAAGTTTCCATAACCGCCAATAATCAGTACTCGAGTTAGCTCCATGATAATTTAGACACCATCAGATAAAATATAACAATTAAGCTGCTAAAAGCAGGTAGTCCTAGTAAATACCACAAACGAAATAGGCGCTCATAGCGCTCAGGTAAAGGTTTTTTATTTGCAAGAGACTGGGTAATCATATTTCTCAATTTAATTTGAATATACACCACAGGAAGCCAAAATAACCCAATGAATAAATAAAGAGCTAATGAGAGGAGAATCCACAAAGAAGTCCAAGAATACCTCATCAAATACATTAACCAAACGCCAGTAACCAGTTGAATTATCACTGCGGGTGTTGTAAAGAAAAAATCAGCTAAGACAGTGTTTCTTATCGCAAAGTATTTTTGATTAATATCCTGAGTATATTTAGAGCGATACATGAAAAAAGCGATGCAAAGACCTCCTCCCAAAAGAAAGGTCGATGATAAAATATGTATTGTCTTAACTATCAAATAGATATTCATCTGGGTTCATTTTCAAGTTAATTTTTTTTTTAAGAGTCTCATTGCAAAACCTCTCCTGCGCTACTTGAACTCTTATATGCAGTTCTTTTATTGCACAGATAATAAAGAATAATACCGACATTGTAAGCTTATGTTAGCTCTTATGGCATCGATAATAACACCATTCAACCTAATCATACATAACAAGGATAAGGGTAATTTATTCATTGTGTCATGCCAGAAATTTATACAATAATACATCCTTTTGATTTCATTTCAACAGAAGGAACATGCAGTGCTAAAAACTGATCTACTTTAAATGCATTATGAAAAAAATCTTTAATTTCTTGATTAACTGTCTGCTCTAAAAAACAACCTAAATCAATAAAAACTTGCCCTTCATAAAAAATAGCCACATCGGGGTCTAATTTTTCTTCGATATCCTCTTTAGTATATACATGCTCCGAATAGGTGCCAATTGCATATAATTTTTCCTTAGGCTTAAGTGCAAATTCGAGAGGCTTAGATAAGGCACTTTCTAATAATTGTTTCTTTTTAAAAGGGGCTGTCATTTCTATTTTTTTACCATAATTAGTCGCAGTAGAACTAACTGATATATTTAAGCTAGCATGCTCAATTTTAAAAGAGTCTAAAAAAGAACTAACTCTACCTATATTAATTTCTTGATAAACGTCTTTTTTAGGAACTTCTTCGCCATTAAATTTAATAAGTCCTGGTATCTTAGTTAGCAGAACACCAAAGTTAAATGCGCCTACAAAGAAGAAATGACATTTTTCCCCTCCTAGGGCATGTGTAAAAAGATTAGTATTGGTCGGGGTGAATAAACTAACTTGCAGTAAAGGCCAGCCACTTTTTAAGTTTCTAATAAGTAAAGGAATCTTTTCTGATGCTTTTTTATTTTGGTTAAAGAGGTTAAGCACTTTCTCTTGAGAATCTTCATCACAGATAACTACAGGCATATAATTTCCTTATGTTGTAGGTTTACCAGTATATACAATTTAAACAAAAAGAATATAGGAAGAATTTTGAACATGATTAAGAGGCTCATAACGATATCAGGCAAAAGAATTAAATTTAGCTTAAATTTTATTTAAAGGCAGCTTTGGATAACTGCCTTTCAAACTCAATCTTGCCTATATGCAAGCTTTCCATTGACATAGGTAGCAATTACAGACCTGTCGTCGCCTAAAGTCATTAGAACAAATAATTTATCTTGAAGCGTATTAGCATAGGCTAGGCGCCTTTTCAGTAATGGAGTAGCCCCTGAAAAATTTAAAACCACAAAATCGGCTTCTTTATTTTTGCTAAAATTACCTAATTTATTAGCCAGATTAAGTGCTTTTGCACTACCTAAGGTAGCAAGATAAAAAGCTTTTAAGGGAGATAAATTTTGGTTTTGTAATTGAGCTATTTTATAAGCATCATTCATCGTTTGTAACATCGAAAAACTTGTTCCTGCTCCAACATCCGTGCCTAAACCTACTGTTACACCATTCTTATCTGCTTGCATTAAATTAAATAAGCCACTGCCTAGAAATAGGTTTGAAGTCGGACAAAAAGCGATGGATGTTTCTGTCTCATGTATCCGCTTTTCTTCTAAATCAGTTAAATAAACACCATGGGCTAGTAGAGTTTTATTGCCTAATAAGTTGTAACGGTCATAAATGTCCAAATAAAGTTTTGAGTTATGTAGCTCATTAGACCATTTGATTTCCTGTTGGTTTTCGGAAATATGAGAGTAGATATAAGTATCTGGGTATTTCTTTTTTAACGCTTCAATTTTTTTGAATAATTTGTCAGAAGTTGTCGGCGCAAAGCGAAACGTTATAGCGTACAGAGTACGTGCATCCCTTTTATTATGCCATTTGGCGATTAAAGCCTCTGTTTCTTTTGCTGCTATTTCAGGCGATTGAATTAAAAAATCCGGTAAATTTTGATCGCCCATTACTTCCCCAGCAATAATTCGCATCTGCCTTTTTTCTGCTGATTCAAAAAGGCTATTAACTGCCTCTGGATAAATGGTAGTAAAAATCATAGCTGAAGTTGTGCCGTTACGTAATAACTCGTCTAAAAAGGCATTAGCCACTTCTTTAGCATATAAATTATCCTGAAATTTTTTTTCAAAAGGAAATGTATAACTGTCTAGCCATTGTAATAAATGTCCGCCACTATTGGCAGCAATCATATCCATTTGAGGGTAGTGGATATGGGCATCAATAAAGCCTGGCAGTATGAGACCATTTTTATATTCTACAATTTTTGCATTTGCAGGAAGTTTCGTATTGAGCTCATTCCAGTTACCTATTTGTTCAATCTTGCCATCGTTGATAACCAGTAAAGCATCAGCGAGATATTGATAGCTTTGGGAAGTTGATGATAAATCGGGATCAGATAAAAAATGCAAAGCAGAGCCTCGCACATACAATTTGTCAGCATAGGTTAGATTAAATAGAGTACACAAAAGAAAAATAAAGCTATTTTTAAGGAAGTAAGCCCATTTCATAAGTTGATACCCTAAGTTTATCTTTAAAATGAATACTATAACAAACCTTCATTCAAACAGCTGAATCAGGATTCAATAAGATCCTATCCTGTCTGAGCATAGCGAAGAATCCTCTAGCACTAAAAATAAAACCTCATTCAAACGGCTGAACTAGGATTTGATAGGATCCTTCAAACGGTTACACCGTTTTCAGGATGACAATAAAGAAGAATCTTCTAGCACTAAAACAAAACCTTCATTCAAACGGCTGAACTAACATCATAGAGAAAAAGTACGGATCAAGAATCAGCAATCTATTTCGCTTTAATGATTTCCAAACCACCAAGATAAGACTGTAAAACCTTAGGTACATGAATATTACCGTCTTTATCTTGATAATTTTCCATAATAGCAACTAAAGTTCTTCCAACAGCTAAGCCAGAGCCATTCAAAGTATGGACTAATTCCATGTTATTTTCTTTATTTTTATAACGAGCTTTCATACGTCTTGCTTGGAATGCTTCCATATTGGAACAAGAAGAAATTTCTCGATAGGTATTTTGGCTTGGCAACCATACTTCTAAATCATAAGTTTTTGCAGAATTAGCGCCTAAATCACCTGAACACAGGGTAACAACACGGTAAGCTAAATTAAGCTTTTGCAAGATAGTTTCTGCATGTTTTGTTAAGGTTTCTAAGGCTTCATAAGATTCTTCAGGTTTGGTAACCCAAACTAATTCAACCTTTTCAAATTGATGCTGTCTAATCATACCCTTTGTATCTTTACCATAAGAACCGGCTTCGCTACGGAAACAAGGTGAATGGCAGGCAAAACGTTGTGGTAATTCATCAACATTTAAAATAGTATCGCGAACGGTATTCGTAACAGGAATTTCAGCCGTTGAAATTAAATAATAATTTTGCTCGCCTCTCAATTTGAAAAGATCATCTTCAAATTTAGGTAACTGAGCTGTTCCATAAAGGCTATCGCTATTTACAATATAGGGGACGTTTATTTCCTGATAACCATGCTGTTCGGTATGAGTATCAAGCATGAATTGGATTAGAGCGCGATGCATCTTAGCAATTTTATTTTTCATTACTACAAATCGACTGCCAGTAATTTTAGCACCAAGAGCAAAATCCATTTGACCTAAATTTTCACCCAACTCATCATGCGATTTTACTTCGAAATCAAATTCAGGAACTATACCCCAACGGCGAATTTCTTGATTATCATTTTCATCTCTACCTTGAGGTACAGAAGCATTGGGAATATTAGGTAGACTTAATAAAAGATCATCTAATTGTTTTAAGACTAAATCCAACTCAATCTTTTGCTTTTCTAAATCCTCGCCTAAGCGATTTACATCAAGACGAGCTTGCTCTATATCTTCACCCTTTGCCTTTAAAAGGCCAATTTCTTTTGAGCGGAGATTACGTTCATTTTGTAAATTCTGAGTAGCCACTTGAAAATTTTTGCGTTTCTCTTCAAGTTGGCTAAACAAATTAATATCAAATTCAAAACCTCGTCTCTTTAACTGTTCCTGCACAAAGACTGGGTTATCGCGTAAGAGTTTAATGTCTAGCATGCTTTATCTCACTATACCACGGGTTGATTGGTTTAAGGCATCAATCATTGGAATGACTTCTGGACAATCCTGTTGCATCATTTCTAACTCAGCAATTGCTTGTTGCACAGTTAAGCCTTTACGGAAAATAATTTTATAAGCACGTCTTAAATGTTCAACAGCGGTAGCTGAAAAACCACGACGGCGTAAACCAACACTATTTAAGCCACAAGCAGCAGTGGTATGACCCGCAATTAGGATGTAAGGTAATACATCTTTTGTTACATAGGTGGCGCGTGCAATAAAGGCATAAGCCCCTACTTCGCAAAATTGATGAACTGCTGCATAAGCACCTATGATGGCATAATCCCCAATGGTGACATGGCCTGACAGAGCAGCATGATTTATCATAATAATATTGTTACCTACGATACAATCATGACCAACATGTGAATACGCCATTAAATAATTATGATTACCAATTTGAGTTAAGCCACCGCCTTTAACCGTACCACGACTTATCATGCAATATTCGCGAATAACATTATTATCACCAATTTCTAAACGCGTAGGCTCACCTTTATAAGTAATATCCTGTGGTTCATCGCCTACTGATGCGAATTGGAATATTTTATTATTTTTACCTATAGAAGTCGGACCTTGAATAACCACATGTGGACCAATCCAGGTATTTTCACCAATTTCAACATCAGGACCTATTACAGATCCTGCGCCAATACTTACGCCCTCAGCTATTTTTGCGCTTGGATGAATTCTTGCATCTTTATCTATCATCAGTTTTAACTTCCTTTGAAGCACTCAAAATTTCTGCTTGGCAGGCTAATTTGTCCTCGACAAAAACCTCACCAGCCACTCGCCAGAAATTTCTTTTTGTTGCTAATAATTTAACTTCTAATCTTAATTGATCACCTGGTCTGACGATCTGCTTAAATTTAACATTATCAATACCCGCAAAATAATAAAGAAATTGGTAACCTTCAGGAGGTACACGAGATAAATTTGATAATATAGCACTTGCTTGAGCTAAAGCTTCAAGCATCAAAACGCCCGGCATAATTGGATTACCTGGAAAATGACCTGTAAAAAAAGGTTCATTTATAGTGACATTTTTAAGTGCGGTTAAATATTCCATTGGCTTATAATCCAGCACTTTATCCACTAGTATAAAGGGATAACGATGAGGTATTAAATCCAGAATTTGAATAATATCAATATTATTGCTCATTACATTCTCACTAATTCAATTTCAGTTAGCATTTATAATTAGATTATTTACTACGTTTTTCTATACGGCACAGCCTTGTTATAAAATCATCTAAACGCTTAAAACGTGCTGCATTCCGTCTCCAGCGCTGATGTTCGCTGACTATTGTACCAGAGCTATAAATGCCCTGCTTTAACAAAGATTTATTTACCGTTGACATCCCAGTTATCACAACATCATCACTAAGTACGACATTGGCTGCTATTGTACTTGCGCCGCCTATAATACAATGATTTCCAATTTTTGTATTAGCTCCAATTGCAGCGCAGCCTGCAATTGCTGAATAAGCACCAACTTGCACATCATGTGCAATTTGCACAAGATTATCTATTTGCACACCTTCAGCAATGAAAGTATCTTTTAAAGTACCTCTAACAATAACCGTATTAGCCCCAATCTGTACGGAATCAGCAATATATACATTACCTACAACAGTTTCGCTGTGCCAACGCCCATGTTGTTTAATGCTATTAAAAGGCGAAGCCCCTATGATAACGCCAGATTGCAAATTAACCAAAGATTCTAAAATAGTATTAGGATATAAAACGACTGAATTATCTATCTTACATTCGGCTCCAATTTTTACAGCCCTATCAATTAGACAATTTGATCCAATACAAACATTATCCCCAATTAAAACATCTTCATTAATAACTGTATGCGCACCAATAGAAACATTTTTACCCAAACTAACGGAGGGATGTATACAAGCAGTGGGGTGGATACCATTCCATGCTTTTTCTTGTGAGTTCTGCTCAATTAACTTCGCTGCCACTTGCATTGCTGCATAAGGCTGATCAACAACAATTGCAGCAACAGGGCAATAGCGTAGATATTCTTTTTTCAATAACACGGCTGCTGCTTTAGTCTCCTTAAGAAGAAAAAGCATTGGTTCATCTTCAAAATAACTTAAATCATTATGAGATGCATAACTTAAAGAGGCTAAAGACTGAACGGGGAGTTCTGCAGATTGAACATTGCAGAGCTCCCCGTTTAATTGATTTGCTAATTCAACAAGCGTGTAGATTTTTTTCACAACACGGTTTAAGCAATTTTCTTCATTACACTTTCAGTAATATCAAGATTTGCTGCACTGAAAGGCGCTGCATCTTTTTGTAATACGATGTCATATTTGCTTTCTTGTGCAACAGTACTAATTGCTTTACGGATTTTACCATAAAGTTCTTCCATTGCTTCGTTGTGAGCTGTACTTAATTCTTGCTGATATTGCTGACCTTCTCTTTCAAATGTTTGCTGTGTGCTAACAATTTTCTTTTCAAGATCTTTCTTTTGAGAATCACTCATAACAGCGCTATCACGCTTGAATTTTTCCATATCTTTTTTCAAACCTTCTTCCATCGCAACTAACTTATCACGACGTGGTTTAAAATCTTTTTCTAATTTCTGTTGAATTGCTTTCATTTGATTAGAAGTTTGCATAATCTTTTGCAAATCAACTACGGCAATCTTTGCCTCATTCGCAAATGCATTAAAACCAATAAGGCTTACGACTAGGGCGATTAAAATTGCATTTATACGCTTCATTATATTGCTCTCCTGATTAAAAGACATGTGATGCTATCATATCCACTTGATAGTTCAAAATACTATTTTTGCGAGTGCTATTAAGAGCATACTGCTGCCAATAGACCCTGCTTATAATAGGCTCGAGCTTGACTAAGCATCTCCTGGATACCGCGGACAAGCCGCGGCCTGTAGTTCCGCCATTCCCTACGCCCCAACCTCATATCTCTATGCCCGCGACTTCATATCCCTACGCCTCGCAACCTCATATCCCTACGCCCCGCGACTTGTTCGCGGGGTCTATTTCTATAGAGGTTTAAAACCCAGAGGAAAGAGTAAACTGGAATATTTGCTCATTATCATAAGGTTGTTTATTTAGCGGTTTAGCTAAGCTAAATGCTAGAGGACCAAAAGGTGAGCGCCATTCAATAGACACACCAGCAGAAAAACGTAGTGGGCCTGCGTCGGTACCGGTAATAAGAGCAGGAATGCCTTTTGCGTATACATTACCAGCATCAGCAAAAATCGTTGTTCTGACCATGTCTCTGCTTAAAGGATAAGGAAGGATAAGTCCTGCGCTACCGTTTACTAAGAAGTTACCCCCTAGTGCATTTCCACTATAATCGAGTGGGCCTAAGGAGAAGCTATCAAAACCACGAACCTGGCCAGGGAAAGCAATACCTCCAGCATAATAGTTTTCGAAGAATGGGAATCCTTTATCATTAAAGGAATTTCCATAACCCACGTTACCTAAAAGAGAGAAAATAAAGCCCTTGAATAAGGGTTGGTAAAAACGGGTCATATAGGATGCTTTATAATAAGAAAGCGACTTAGTTGATGCCGGTAACGAAAATAAAGCCGTTGCTTGCTGGCTCCAACCACTCGTTGGATAAGGCAGTTGATCATAAGTATTTCGACTCCATCCACCACTTAAGTGAAGTTCATGGAAATCACGCCCATACATAGCAACATAATTAATATATTGAGGAACCTGGCCTGGTGATTTGATACGTAAATCTTGATAACCATAACCTAGCTGAACACTACTGTATTCGCTTAATAAAATATTATAGTTAACATCACCACCGAAACGATCTGCTGAGTAAACAGAGATATCTTTCAATCTTTTAGGATCAACCACTTGGTAGTAAAGGTTAAGACCACGTCCAACACCGGTGTTAGTGTAAAAAGGATTATAATAGCTAAAGTTATAATCTTTACCCCAATAACTGGCTTGGAAGCCAAAACCGACTGAACGGCCTGTTCCCATAAAGTTATGCTGGTTAAAAGAAGCATTAAATTGCGGACCATTTGTACCATAACCTACAGAAGCAGAAGCTTCAGCAGAAGGTGCTTCTTCAACCTCAACATCTAAATCTACTTGGTTATTTGCACCTGGTACTGGTGTAGTCTGAACATTTACATTTTTTAAGTAGCCTAAAAGACGCATTTGACGCTCAGACTCTTTAATATTATGTAAAGATAATAGAGCGCCCTCATCCTGGCGAATAACATTTCTTAATACATAATCGGCAGTCTTATTATTACCATGGAAATTAATACGTCTTACATAAACATGGCGACCAGGCTCAACTACAAAGGTAATAAAGACTGTTTTATTGACTTCATCCACTCTCGGCTCGGCATTAATCGTAGGGAAACCGTATCCGACATCACCTAAGGCTAAACCAATAGCTGAAATACTTTCGGTTACTTTTCTTCGAGAGAAAACATCGCCTTTTTCAACTTGCACTAAAGAAGCAACTCTTTCTTTAGGAATAATTGTATTACCAATTACGTTAAAACCTGAAAAACGGTACTGCGGCCCCTCATCAACATGAATCGTAATATAAACATCTTTTTTGTCGGGCGATAAAAGAACTTGAGATGAAACAATATTAAATTTCAAATAACCTCTATCCAAATAGAAAGTACGAATGGATTCAAGTGAAGCATCCATTGCAGCCTTAGAATATTGGTCTTTCTTGGTAAAATAGGTAAGAATATTTGAAGTGGTCAATGACATTTGGGGCAATAATTCACTGCTAGAAAAGTCATGATTACCAATAAATTTAATTTCTCTTATACGAGATACTCTTCCTTCAGAAATGGTCGCATTAATCGCAACACGGTTATCCGTTAAAATAGTAACTTTAGAATCGATATGAGCATTATATTTTCCGCGCGCATTGTATGCCTGCTTAAGCTCTTTTTCTAAACGTTCAAGTGAGGAACGTTGATAAACACGCCCTTTAACTAAGCCGAGTTCTTTAAGCAATTCTTTCATTTTGTCACTAGGAATTTCTTTATTCCCAACAACGGTGACAGTGCCAATTGTAGCCCGCTCAACGACATTAACAATTAAAGTATTCCCTTGGCGTTCTAACTCAACCGACTGGAAAAAACCGGTGTCATATAAAGCACGAATAATTTGAGCTGTAGACTCAGGGCCTACTTCTTCGCCTACTTGTACAGGCAAATAATTTAACACGGTTCCAAGGCTGACTCTTTGTAATCCTGAAACTTTAATATGTCTCACTACGAATTCATCTGACGAATAGGCTGCTACGGAGAAAGCAAGTGCGGCACCATAACTTAAACCTAGAAGGATTTTTTTGCTATTTTTTTTCATTATTTATACGCCTAATGCCCAACATGAGTCTAAAGCTGATTTTTCTTTTATTGCATTAATCAGTAAATGCTTAGAAAAAAATCAAACTCACTTATAAAAACATAAAGATGCAACCTTTTATCGGAACTAAGTCAGCCTGTCAAGAATTTGCTAAACGAGACAGATCATTTGTTAGTGCTAAGATTGTCAAACCAATTAAAAAAAAGAGTCCAAAATAAATACCAATTGTGCGCAATGATTGCGACAATGGCTTCCCCTTAACAAGCTCAATAAGGCAATACAGCAAATGCCCACCATCAAGCATTGGTATAGGTAATAAATTTAATACAGCAAGACTAATACTGACTAAAGCAAGGAAAGAAAGATAATAACTCAATCCGCCGCGAGCAGATTCACCTGCCCCATGAGCAATACCAATAGGACCACTAATATTATCTAGGGCTAATTTGCCTGAAATAAAACGACCAATAAATGAAAAAGTAGCGCCTGTAAGACTAATAGTTTCATGCAAGGCTGTAGCTAAAGCTTGTATAGGTCCTTCTCTTTGTAATCTTATTAAATCCTTTGGCCAGTCTACTTTTTGTGAAGCAAGCCCCAGAAAACCTTCTTCTTTGCCCTTAACTAAATGCTGACCAATTGTTAGCTCTAACTCTTTCAATTGCCCCTGATGCAAAAATTTAAGGTTAATGCGCTCATTAGGATGTTTCTTAGTGTAATCAGCAAGATAAAACCAATCATTAACCGCTTTGCCATTCAATTCTTTGATCACATCGCCTGAACTAAGACCTGCTTCAAATGCAGGACTATTCTTTAAAACAGTACCGACAATAGGAGAAATTTGTGGAATATAAGGAATAATACCTAAACTCTCTAAAACATCTGCTTTTTTACTATCAAGCTGCCAGGTCTCTAAAGCTAGAGTTAGCTCTTTTTTTTCTTGAGTTTTTCTTGAAATAAGTTCTACATTAACGGCCTTCGTAGTGCCCACTAAAGGCATTAAAACAAATTGTAAATCTCGCCAACTATGAATGGGCTTTTCATTAAAAGAAATAATTTCATCCTGAGAATTAATACCTGCTTCCGCCGCAATACTTCCTTTTTTTACCTCACCAACTATAGGTGCCAACGATTTTAAGCCAATTAGTTGAACTAGCCAAAAAGCAATAAAGGCGAATAATAAATTGAATAAGGGACCTGCTACGATAATAGCCATTCTTGCCCAAACAGACTTATTATTAAAAGCAAGATGGCGTTCTTCAGGAAGTACTTCGTCCTCATTTTCGTCTAACATTTTGACATAGCCGCCTAAGGGCAATAAAGACCAGCTATATTCTGTGCCTTTTTTATCATAAAAAGAGGCTAACACTTTACCAAAACCAAAAGAAAACCGTAAAACCTTAACCTTGCAAAGCCTTGCTACTAAAAAATGCCCATATTCATGGATAGTAATAAGTAGTAATAAGGCGAGAAAAAAAGAGGCTAAGGTAAAAAACATATTATTGTCCAGCTAGTAAAATTAACCCTTTAAAGAAAAAAGGAGTCGCTGCAATAAGGCTATCTAACCTATCTAATACGCCACCATGTCCTGGAAAAAGATTACCTGTATCCTTAAGCTTTACTCGCCTTTTCAGCATAGAAATAAATAAATCGCCAAACATTGATATGATGGTTAGAACAAAGGCTAATAAAAACCAATTTTTAATATCATTAATTTTAAATAAATAGCAAGCTATCGATGCCACTATAAAAGCCAATATCAAGCCGCCAATAGCGCCTTCTATCGTTTTACCAGGGCTTACTTTGGGTATCAGTTTGTGGCTACCGAATTGTTTACCAATTAAATAAGCCCCAATATCAACAGCCCAAACAATAACTAAAAGATAAACAATTAAATTATTACCATTTTCTAACTGATAAACATAAACTAACCCTGCTGCAAAAATGGGTAAAACAATGAGTAAAGCCAGAGCAACAATAGGCCGGTAACCCCACACCCTTTGTGAAGCTGGAAAAGAAGTAATTGCAACTATTAATAAAAACCAAGTGACAAGACTTAATAACAAAATAGAATCAAAATAGAGATAATATAAATAGGCTAGAGCGGGTATCGCTACTACAAAAATAGCTTTAATAAAGAAATTATGAATGGGGACAAGCGATGCACCTTCAAAAGCCGCACCAATTAATAATAACGAAATAATCGCTGTAAAAATACCCAAAGAACCATAATAGATAATACAAAGAACCAGCGGAACTAGTATCAAAGTGGTCAACAATCGTTGTTTAAACATAACTAGCCTCATTTAGTTGACGCGACAGCTTACCATATCTTCTTTCGCGCTGACCAAAGTTATTTAAGGCTTTTTGAAATTCAAGCTCGTCAAATTCAGGCCAGGTTTTCTCTGTAAAATAAAGCTCTGTATAAGCAAGCTGCCAAAGAAAAAAATTAGAAATTCGCTGTTCACCACTGGTGCGAATAAAAAGATCAGGATCAGGCAAACCATAAGTATCGAGTGCTTTTGCGACATCAGCCTCTGTTAATGCATTTAGATCCAAATGCCCATCAAGAACTGATTTTGCTATTGATTTAGCGGCTTCTAAAATGTCCCATTTACCACCATAATTCACTACGATATTGAGAATTAATTTTTGATTGCTTGCTGTAAAACTCTCCGCTTTTTGCATTTCATCACATAATTTATCCGAAAGACCTGCTTTATTACCAGTGAAACGCAAACGAATGCCGTATTGGTGTAGTTCCCCTAATTCAGTATGCAAGGCATCAATAAAAAGTTGCATTAAAAACTCAACTTCATTTTCAGGGCGTGACCAATTTTCACTGCTAAAAGCAAAGAGACTTAAAATAGGAATATTAGATTCTAAGCAACAGCGAATAATGGTTTTGACCGCTTGAACGCCTGCTTTGTGCCCTTCTATACGCACTAAACCACGGCTTTCAGCCCAGCGTCCATTACCATCCATTACAATTGCAATATGCTGAGGTAAGATTTGATTCACCAAAATATCCAACATCTCAAAATGGACACTAGTCTAACCGCTTTAAAAGAAAATATTAAGAGCAATCTAGAAATATACCCGTGATCTTTGCTAATTATTCGGTTTCTATTCTTTTTTTAAAATATAGATTTGATAAGATATCCAACAAAAATTAATTGCCTAAATTGCTGATGAGATAAAGAAGATCAATGATTGTTTAGGGCGTTCCTAATAGGTTTAAAATGCTAACAAAAAAACCAGTAGTACTCATGATCCTCGATGGATGGGGCTATCGACAAGACCATCACTATAATGCAATTGCCGAAGCTAACACGCCACAATGGGATGAATGGTGGCAAAATCGCCCTCATATGCTCATCGAAGCCTCAGGAAACTATGTAGGCTTACCCTCCCAGCAAATGGGAAATTCAGAGGTAGGTCATATGCATATTGGTGCAGGTAGACTGATTCGACAGGACTTTACTCGTATTAATGATGCAATTGAAACAGCAGAATTTGCTAATAATGCTGTTTTACAAAAATTAATTGATGATTCTAAAAAATCGGGTAAAACCTTACACGTATTAGGTTTACTATCCAAAGGGGGAGTTCATAGTCATGAAAAACATTTGTTTGCTTTTTTAACTCTATGCGCTAAACATCAATTGAAAGACATACAACTTCATTTATTTTTAGATGGCCGAGATACGCCACCCAAAAGTGCTTTAGAAAGTATAGAAGCCTTAGAAAAAGTCTTAGAACAACACCCAGTAGCCCGAATTGCAACTATCAGCGGTCGTTATTTTGCCATGGATAGGGATAAACGCTGGGATAGAATTGCGGCCACTTATCAGGTATTAACAGAGGGTAAAACTGACTTTCATTTTGCTAACGCAAAAGAAGCCATTCTTAGTTTTTACCAGGAAGGTAAAACAGATGAGTTTATCCCTCCAACCCTTATCGGCAAATCCTTGCCTATAAAAGACGGTGATAACCTTTTCTTTTTTAATTTTCGTGCTGATAGAGCAAGGCAACTTACTTCCGCCTTTATTTCCAAAGAATTTGAGGGCTTTTCAAGACAGCCTTTAAAGTTAAGCCATTTCGTTAGTATGACCTCCTATGCCAAAACCTTAACAACCGAAATCGCCTTTCCGGTAGAACAGCTTCACAATACCTTAGGTGAATTTGTGGCAAAAGCCGGTTTAAGCCAGTTAAGAATTGCTGAAACCGAAAAATACGCTCATGTGACCTTCTTCTTTAATGGTGGCTCTGAAGCTGTTTTTGTTAATGAAGATAGAATTTTAATTCCCTCACCTAAAGTTGCCACCTACGATTTATTACCCGAAATGAGCGCTAAAGAGCTCACCCGAACGATGGTTGAAGCTATCAACAGCCACAGCTATGACCTTATCATTTGTAATTATGCTAATGCCGATATGGTTGGCCACAGTGGCAATAAAGAAGCAACGATTAAAGCCATTGAATGTTTAGATAGCTGCATGAAAGAAGTTTATGAAACGCTATCCAAAGTGGATGGCAATTTAATTATTACAGCGGATCATGGGAATGCCGAATTAATGTACGATGAACAAACAAAACAAGCTCATACTGCGCATACAACACTCCCTGTCCCCTTAGTTTTTGTTGGTGATAACCAATGGCAATTGATTAAAAAGGAAGGAAGCCTAATTGATATAGCGCCAACAATTTTAGCTTTACTGAACATCCCAAAGCCTAAGGAAATGCAGGGCGACACTTTATTGGCAGAAAAAATATGAAACGATTAGTTTTAATTTGTACCTTAACTTTATTGCCCTTAACCCTTACGGCAAATCCATCATCGGTCAAACAAACCGAAACCAAACTGAAGGAAATTAACCATAAAATCGCAGAACTTCAAGGCAATTTATCCAAGGTCAATAATAAAAGAGGTCTATTAAATAAAGAGCTTGCTGTTACAGAAAAAAAGATTAGCCATAATATGCAAGAGCTTCGCTCAATTAACCAAGATATTCGTAATAAAGAACAAAAAATTAGCCAATTAGAAAAACATGCTGCTGAATTAAATAAAAATATGGTGATTCAACAAAATCTGCTAAAAGAACATATTCGCAGTCATTACCGCATTGGCAGATACCAACCCCTCAAATGGATACTTAATCAGGATGATCCTTATGCAGTGAATCGTATTATGACTTATCACCAATATCTTATTCGTCGCCGGCAAAATGTGATTGATAGGGTTTCTGATATGAAAAAAAATATTGAGCAAGATCAAAAAAACATCCAGGTTGCCATTACAATTAAGCATAGCTTGGAAAGAAAATTACAAGATAATAAAGATAGCTTAGAACAACATAAACTCTATCATAATAAAATTATCCAATCCTTGGATAAAGAAATTCAAAGCACCGAAAAGTCCATTTCCGATCAGGAAAAAAATAAGGCAAATCTGACACGTTTGTTAAAAACTTTGACAGAACAAAGTCAAAATATTACCCAGGTAAAAGTGCCTTTTGCCAGAATGAGACGAAAATTACCCCGCCCCGTGCAGGTTGGGTCTTCTAATTTTAAACGAATGAATCAAGGTTTGACGTTTTTTGCCGCAGAAGGTACACCTGTAAAAGCAGTACATCCTGGTAAAATTGTTTTTAGCGATTGGTTAAATGGCTATGGCCTTTTGTTAATAATTGACCATGGTCAAGGTTTTATGACGCTTTATGCGCACAATCAAGCACTCTATAAAAAGAAAGGCAGTTTTGTTTCACAAGGAGAACAAATAGCCTCAGTTGGTCGCTGCTGCGGACTGAAAGAAAACGGACTATACTTTGAAGTGAGACAGCGTGGTAAAGCAATCCCTCCTATGGACTGGTTATCGAATGCTTAACAAGTGAAAATCTCTTTCACATGGCTGGCACTTATATTGCTATATAAAACTTATCTGAGAAAGCCGCTTTTCGCGTGCTTGAGCCAAGGAGATTAGAATGCTTAAAAAACGCCTTTATGTAAGTACAGCGGCGGCTATCCTATCAACAGCCCTTGTTTTTCCTGCACCTATTTTTGCATCTGCCGCAACTGCTAATGCAGACTCAGAAAGTGGTACGAAACAAATCCCAATGGAAGATGTACAACGATTTTCAAATGCCATTGGTGAAATTAAAAAATATTATGTTAAGCCTGTTGATGATAAAGAACTTTTTGATAACGCAATAAAAGGCATGCTAAGTGGCCTCGATCCTCACTCAACTTATTTAGACGAGGACTCTTTCAAAGAACTACAAACATCAACCAGCGGTGAATTTGGTGGCTTGGGTATTGAGGTAACGATGGAAGATGGTGTTGTTAAAGTGGTTACTCCTCTTGTCGATACCCCCGCCTTTAAAGCAGGTATTAAAGCGGGTGACTATATTATTAAATTAGGCTCTAAATCAGTTCAGGGAATTTCTTTAAAAGACGCGGTAGAGCTTATGAGAGGTAAAGCAGGCACAACACTTACCCTTACTGTTTTACGTAAGGGCGAATCAAAACCCTTAACCTTTTCTTTAGTCCGTGAAAAAATTCTAATTAAAAGCGTTAAATCTAAATTATTAGATGATGGTTATGGTTATATCCGCTTAACTCAGTTCCAGGCAATGACAGGACAAGATATGGAAAAGGCCATTGCTCAATTGAAACAAGAGGCTGGTGGCAAATTAAAAGGTCTTATCCTTGATTTGCGTAATAATCCTGGTGGTTTATTAGATTCTGCGATTCAAGTATCTGATGCTTTCTTAGCAGCAGATGCCAATGGCAAACCAGAAACGATTGTATATACTCAAGGTCGCTTACCTGGTTCTAAATTCACAGCATTATCAACTAATAATCATGATATTTTAGATAAAGCACCGATGATTGTATTAATTAATAATGGCTCAGCTTCTGCTTCAGAAATTGTAGCCGGTGCGTTAAAGGATAATAAAAGAGCGGTTATCTTAGGTACCCAAAGTTTCGGTAAGGGTTCAGTACAAACGGTTTTACCCTTAGATGAAAAACGAGGTATTAAATTAACAACAGCTCTTTATTATACTCCTTCTGGAACATCAATTCAGGCCAGAGGGATTACACCCGATATCGTGGTAGAAGAAATTGATGTGCCTAAAGCTACAGCTAAAGCTGAAGACCTAGCTGGTTTTAGTGAGGCGGATTTAAGTGGGCATCTTATTAATAAAAATGAAGAAGTGAAGGCAAAATCAGTCAATAAAGATGACGATACTCTTTTACATGAAGACTATCAACTTTATACAGCCCTTACTATCTTAAAAGGTTTATCAGTTGCTAAACGTTAATATTCTTTCTCTTGAAACCTCTCTTTATGAGAGGTTTTTTTTATTTTAACTCCCCTCTCCCACAAGGAAAGACGGATCTTAATAGAGAAAATGTCTTATAATTCAAAGTTATTACGGTAATGCAAACGGGAACGTTCACGAAAAATAAAGGTGTAGGATCTACTCTCGTTTAAGATGATAACCTTTCATTTCATAAATGGCATAATAGAATGTGCGTATTCAAGGCCTTCAAGATAAGCTTGTATTAAATCTTGCTTTGCGTAACGAAGATGTTCTAATTTGGCAAAATTAGCCTTTTCATAATTAATTGTGTCTAAGAGTATCGAGCCTGAGATACCGTCATGATAAAGAATAGCCTTTTTAATCGAATCCTTTATTTGAATCTTAGCTAATAGTGATTCCATTGATTCATTTAAAAACATATCTAGGGTAGATAATATGCCTACAGTTAAAACTTCATGTGAGTCTGGATATTCAACATGTTTTGCAAGATATTCACACATTTTAGCCCGAATTAGTGTGCGCTCTAAAAGATCAGGCGCTACATCATTTTGGCTTGAGAGCAAGAACATACTTAGCCAATCACGAATTTGCTGTATACCCATTTTTTGAATTGCATCAATTAAACTATCAATTTTTTTACCACGATAAGCTGCTGCTGAGTTGGCTAAGCGTAATATACGATAGCTTAATTTGGGGATGGTGAGTATAAATTCCTCTATCTCTGCGATAGAGATATTTTCATCCGAAAGCTCTGAAAATAATCTTAGAAGATTGGCTTTATTTTCAGTAATGAGCTGTCCTTTTAGGATATCCGGTTTCTGGAAAAAAAAACCTTGAAAATAATCAAATCCAAGTGCAAGACAAAGCTTAAATTTAGCCTTATCTTCAATTTTTTCGGCAAGCAATTTACCCTTATATTGTTTTAAGCAATTAAGCTGCTCAACAATTTTCTCTTCGGTTTTTTCTAGAACATCAATTTTAATAATGTCTGCAAATTCAACTAAGGGAGCTGTATTTTCATCAAAAATAAAATCATCCAGCGAAATCTTATAACCTTGCTCCTTTAAGAAGTGCAAACTATCAAGTAAATCCTTATCAACGATAACAGACTCTAGCACTTCAATACCGATTTTTTCTTTAGGCAATAAGCTTGGAATTTTTTTTACTAAATGATTATGGGTAAAATTAATATAAATACGTTTATTATCCGTAATCGTCTCTATATCCAAGTTTGAGAATAACTGAGTCAATATGGATGATGTTGCCTCATCACCAAAAGAACGATTATTTTCATCCGAGTTACGATATAAAAGCTCGTAAGCATAAATTGCCCCAGCCCTATCATAAATTCCTTGTCTTGCGAATAAGGTAACTATTCGATTTTGTTCCATTTAGTGCCTCGTCCTCACCTCTTTTAGATTATAGACTGATAACCTAAGCAAGCGGGAAAATGTTAATTAAATAGCTTTTTATAAATGTTTGTACATGGACAACGACAAAGACCATCTTCACTCCCATCTTTGAAGTTTCTCTATAATAGCAATATCTCCGCAGAAAAAAAATTTCCCAAAAAATGGAAATTGGCAATAATTATGCTATAGAAATAAAATGATAAATAAAAAAAGGGGTTAGTATGCCTAATAAACAATTTGCCGAACGCCTTAATAAAGAATTAGATAGTATTGGTTTGCCTACTAATAGTCAGGAAAGAATAAATGCTTTGGCAAGGCTTATTAAAATTCCTAAGTTTAAGGCAGAGGCTTTTTTAAATGGTTCATACGTGCCCGATGCACCCACTTTACAAATGCTTGCGGAAGAGCTTGAAGTAAGTGCGGATTGGCTCATAGGTAAAGATAAGGCTAAACATTAAATTGCTTATTAATCCCAATCATCAGGATTATCTAAAGCAAATTGTAAGCCCTGCCAATCTTCAAAAAGAGCGATATGAAAAAGTGCATCTCCCTCGTTGACTAAGGGGATATTTATGCGTCCAATGATTAGCCCTTCAAAAGGAGAGATAACTTTGATTTCTTTATCTCCCAGGGGGTCTACAATAGAACATAATAATTCCCCCAGATGCACCTTGCTTCCTAAAGTTTTACTATGAATCATCATGCCAGAGCTTGTAGCTCTTATCCAAGAACTTGATTTTGCCATGGATGGTTTAAATTTAGATCTCGAAATAGCTATACTCTTGGATGGTGGTAACATTTTCAGGTAATTCATAACCTTTAAAATACCTCTTACTCCCAATTTAATGCCCAATTCATCAAAACGTAGAGCCTCCCCAGCTTCATACACAATCATCGGAATGTTTAAATTATCTGTAGCACTTCGTAAAGAGCCATCACGTAGATTAGATGGAATAATGACAGGAGCAGCAAAGGCCTTGGCCATCGATTCAGATTCCTCACATAGTTGGCTTACGCGAATCTGGGGATAATTAGAGCGATGAATAGCACCTGTATGTAAATCAATACCATGGGTTGAGTGTCCAACAATTTCATTCATTAATAAATTAGCTAATTTCGAAGCTAAAGATCCCTTTTCAAGCCCAGGAAACTGCCTATTTAAATCACGCCTATCAGGTAGATAACGTGAATGCAGCATAAAACCATAAACATTGACTACAGGCACTGTAATTAAAGTACCGCGTAAATTTTTGAGCAAAGGAGAATGATGAAGGCGTCTTATGATTTCAACTCCATTGATTTCATCACCATGAATAGCTGCTGTCACAAATAAGGTAGGTCCGTCTTTCTTTCCATGAAACACGTAAACAGGCACCTCCAAAGGAGCAGAGGTGTAAAACATAGCCAGCGATAACTTAACACATTTAAATTGACCCGCTGCTATTAAATTTTCGGCAATAACAATCGGTTTTCGTGTACTCATCCATCATCCATGGAAACGTTGATTCACAGATTTAGGTTTAGCATTTTTTTCAATATATTGAATAATTTTAGCAGCAATATTCACATTTGTGGCTTTTTCAATTCCTTCAAGACCTGGCGAAGAATTAATTTCTAAAATTAAAGGACCATGATTTGAGCGGATAATATCGACCCCAGCTACTTTTAAGCCCATGGTTTTCGCAGCACTAATCGCTATCGAACGCTCTTGAGGAGATAATTTAACCTTAGACGCTTTACCCCCTTGATGAACATTAGCTCTAAAATCATCGCCCTTTGCCTGCCTTTTAATCGCAGCAACCACCTTATCGCCAATCACAAAACAACGAATATCAGTACCTCTTGATTCCTCAATAAACTCTTGTACTAAGATATTGGCAGACATCTCTTTAAAAGCATTAATAATACTCACAGCCGATTGATGGCTATCAGCTAAAATCACGCCCTTACCTTGTGTTCCTTCTAATAATTTAATCACCAAAGGAGCACCACCAACCATACGAATCAAATCTTCTGTATCGTCAGGTGATTGAGCAAACGAAGTTAAAGGCATAGGGATACCCTTACGTGCCAATAATTGCAAGGAACGGAATTTGTCGCGTGAACGAGAAATGGCAATCGACTCATTCAAAGTGTAGATACCCATCGTTTCCATATGCCTTAATAAGGCAGTCCCATAAAAAGTCATCGAAGCTCCAATCCTTGGAATCACGGCATCATAATGAGGCAAAACTTCGCCTCCACGGTAATGTACTTTGGGATTTGAAGCGGCCACATTCATATAACAATAAAGTGGGTTAATGATGTGTACCTCATGACCAGCAGCCTCTCCTGCAGCGACTAAGCGCTGATGAGAATAAAGTTGAGAATTGGTGGCCAATATCGCTATTTTCATGGAGCTATGTATCCTTAATTATTATTTTTAACTAAAAAAGAAACAGTTTAGAAAAAATAAACTTATATTTATTTTTTCTAAGTGTATTAAAGTATATATGTAAAATTATAAAAACATTTTATGAAACAACTAACTGATAATCTTTTGCCAAGTCTTTAGGTTCAAATGGTGAGGTAAAAAAGGCAGCTAGCTGTCCTTCAGGATTAAATAAAATTAAAGCACCTGAATGTTGAATATCATAGTTTTGTGGGTCTTTATCTTTAGATAGGCTAACTTCAAAAGCAATGCCCATTTCTTTAGTCATCTTAACAATAGCGTCATTGTCACCTCTTGCACCATAAAAATGCGGGTTAAAACCTTGTACAAAACTATTTAAGCGAGAAAGGGAATCTCTTTTAGGGTCGATAGAAATCATCACAACCTGCGGTAGAGGATTAATCTTTGCTTTTTCAAGCTCTAAATACATGTCATTTAATTTTGACATGGTCATAGGGCAAACTGTCGCACAATGAGTAAAACCAAAAAATACAAGCGTCCATTGCCCTTTTAAACTTTCATTGTTAAAGGGTTTGCTATCAATACCCGTTAATTGAAATTCCTCTACCATTCTCGGTTTTTCTAATAAGGTCCCTGACATTTGCTCTGCTATATTTTTTTGAGAAGACGTTAATTTCGATGAAAGTAAAAAGCCTGCTAATAATGCAATAACAGCAATTAGACCAATTGTGGTCACAAGTGTTTTTTTTTGGATAGGCATAGATTCCCCTATATATAATGATCAACTAACAAAAAGACAAAAAGCACCAAAAGATAAACAATGGAAAAACGGAAGGTTTTCATTGCAATCGCCGGTACTTCAGAGCGGTATAAATAAATAGTCCATTGTAAAAAGCGAAATCCCAAAATTAAGGCTCCAATCAAATAAAGCCAGCCACTCATTCCCACAACAAAAGGTAAAACAGAAACAACCATCAATAAAATCGTATAAAGTACGATATTCAATTTAGTAAAAGGCACCCCATGCGTCACTGGTAACATAGGAATTTCAGCCTGTTTATAATCTTCTAAACGATAAATGGCTAAAGCCCAAAAATGAGGGGGCGTCCAAGTAAAAATAATTAAAACTAATAACAAGGCTTCGGGATCTAAATGATTAGTCACTGCAGTCCAGCCTAAAAGAGGAGGAGCAGCCCCTGCTAACCCGCCAATCACAATATTTTGTGAAGTTGCTCTTTTTAAATAACCGGTATAAACACCGGCATAACCAATCAAGGTTAAAAAGGTTAAAAGAGCCGTTAATTGATTAACAAAAAGCACTAGTATCACAATACCTAAGGTACCGATGGTAAAAGCGAAAATAAGGGCTTCTTTTTGCGACACTCGCCCTTTTGCTACAGGCCTTTTTTGGGTTCTTGCCATAATAGAATCGATATGCTTATCCAGCATATGATTAATTGCAGCAGCAGAACCCGCACACAAACCAATACCGACCAGAGCAGAGACTAAAATTGATAAGGGTACGAGACCTGGAGTTGCCAAATACATCCCGACCATCACCGTCAATAGCATTAAAGCGACAACTCTTGGCTTACAAAGCTCTAAATAATCTTCTAATCTTGATTTAATCGTCATGGTTTGTTCAGCTAGCATGGTTATTCCTTAGACTTAGATACAGCATCGAAGCTAAGGTTGCCATTAATAAAGCAGCAACTGCATTATGTAATACTGCAATAGATAAGGGCAGTAAATAAACTACATTCATAATCCCTAAAACAAATTGCACAAGGACTAATATCAAGGCTAATTTCGCAAAAGTCGCCATTAAAGTTTTAGGCGCTTTTAAAATAACAAAGCTTGATAAAATCAATAAATAAAGGGCAGTAATAATAGCCCCTAAACGGTGCATCAATTGAATGGTAACGCGAATATCATTTTCAAGAAGCCCACCCTGGTAATTTTCACCGACGGGTGCAAATAAGTTAAATCCTTCTGAAAAATGAAGACTTGGCAACCATTGACCATTACATTGAGGAAAACCAACACAGGCAATGCCGGCATAATTGGAACTAACCCAACCACCTAAGGCAATTTGAATAAAAAGGATAATGCAACCTAAAAGGCAGGGAATAAAAAAACGATTCGTCTTTTGTAAAGACCTTAATTGTAAATTATACGTTGCTAATAATGAAAAAATAAGAATACCGCCTAAAAGATGCGACATCACAACGACAGGTAATAACTTTAAGGTAACCGTCCACATACCCAGGGCTGCTTGAAAAATAACTAAAAACACTAAAGCCAGAGGTAATTTCCAAGGTAAATTTTGCTTTTTAATTTTTTTGACTATGACGCTTAAGGCAATAAAAAAGATAAATAAACCCAGCGTACCAGCCAAATAACGATGGATCATTTCAGTCCATGCCTTGCCTGATTCAATAGGAATCGCTGGGAATTCAGTCTGAGCCTGACTTAAACCTTGCTGGCTTTGTGGTAAAACCATATGCCCATAACAACCTGGCCAATCAGGGCAACCTAAACCTGCATCAGTAAGTCTGGTATAAGCGCCTAGAATTACTACGATAAAAGCTAAAATAAGTGCAGCCCCTGCTGCAATTTTTATGGATTTTAATTGCATTGCTTAACTACCTTTTTTTAATAATTGTTTTAAATCATGATAAATATCAGCTGATTTAACCTCTTTGGGATAAGCTAGAATAAGATAACCCTCAGGGCTAACGATAAAAAAGGGATAAAGATGAAGGTTAGCAGGTATTCGCTCAATTGACTCTTTCTCTAAAGGCCTAAGCTGAATATCGGTTGTTTTTAATTGGACTCTTAATTCGTTTAAATTAGGTTTTTCTTTATCTATCACTAACCACTGCTCTACTTCATATAAATGACGCCCTAAGGCTAAACGTATACGAGCTAATTTATCCAGCTCTTGTAAACAATCTTTTTCACAATCATTTCTTTCCACCAAAATAAGACGCCATTTATCTCCCTTTTGCATTTCTTTGGATAATAAAATGGGGGGCGAAAGAAGCATGCCCTTATTCGTAGTTTTTGCAGTCACCCACTCCGGATGATTATAATAAAAATAAGCGGAAAGTCCTGGAGCAATAAAAACCAAGGCTAATAGTAATAATGTTAAATATTTAAGATTTGATTTTTTCATGATTTTTTCTTTAAATTTAAGCCAATATAGAGAATGACAACAACGAAAGCCATAGCAAACCATTGTAATGCATAGGCATAATGGCGTTCTGGAGGCATAGAAACTATAGCCCATTCGCGGATAAAACCTGCTTGTTCATTCTTATCGAGGCGAATGATAAACGGATAGACTGATTTATGCAAAAACTGCGCTATTAATTCGGTATCTATTTTCTCAATAATATAGAGATTATCACCCTTTCTTTCATAGCTTTCTCCTAAAACAAAGCCCTTTTTACTCGGATAATAGACTGATCCTTTTAATTTAAGCTTTTCTTTCGGCGTATTAATTTTAGGTAAATGTTGTCTTGTAATATCGGCCTTTACAAAACCTCTATCTATCAGCACTACTTTTTCACCGAGTTGCAAAGGGCTTAAAATTGAAAAAGCAAATTGGTGTTCAACATGTTGATTGTCCAATAAAAAGGTATAGGGTAAATACTGACCTTCTAGCCATTTTGCTTCAAATTGCTTTGGCAAAGGCATACCTTCTTGCCATTGTTTAATTGGTTCTAATGCTTGTTTGGATGAGTTTTTTAATAAAAGATTTTTTTCTTCAGCACGTCTTAATTGCCAAAAGCCTAAAGAAATTAAAAGAGCAAGGCTTAAAAAGGCTAAAAATGTCATTTGTAATGACGGCGTGAAACGTCGGTTAAAACAGGTTAAACTGAGCATCTTAACTTTATCATCCAATTTGTATCGGGAGAGTATATCAAATGTTGGGTAAGGCTATCATAATTATTGCTATGTTGATCATTTTATTTGCATTGGGCTCAGGGCTTTTTTATTTAGTTAAAGATACTGGCGATACTAAACGAACAGTAAAAGCCCTTACTTGGCGAATCGGCTTGTCTCTAGCCTTGTTTATATTTTTGTTTTTTGCCTTTTATATGGGCTGGATAAAACCCCATGGTTTATAAAAATTGTTGAAAAATTAGAAATAAGGCTAAACTTAATTCAAGGTAATCTACAAAAATAAAGCTTGTCTTTGCTCCACGATGTCCGCAATGACGACACTTAATGTAGCCTTGGTGCAGTGAAACGTAACCAAGGTTCGGTCGGTTTAAACCTTGATTAGATGGATGAAATCAAAATAAGGATTTAGCATGTATACACTTTACTCGCTTGGCACTCCCAATGGCCTTAAACCCACTATTCTACTTGAGGAATTACAAGCTCCTTATAAAATTGAAATCATTGATATTCGAGTTGGTGATCAATTTAAAAATGATTTTGTAAAGATTGCGCCTAACAGTAAAATTCCTGTTATTTTTGATCCTGAAAATAATTTTTATCTTTTTGAGTCGGTTGCCATTTTGCAATATTTAGCCGAAAAGCATGAGCAATTTTTACCCCAAGAGATAAAGGCTAAATACCAAGTTTTAGAATGGTGTTTTTTCCAAGCAGCCCACATTGGGCCCATGTTCGGTCAATACGGCCATTTCTATCGTTATGCTACAACTGAGGTTCCTTATGCTAAACAACGCTATGGAGATGAAGTTGCCCGTTTAATGGCCGTTATGGATAAGCAATTAAATGAATATTCTTATATCAGTAGTCATGAATATTCTATCGCCGATATCGCAATATGGCCTTGGGTATATGGTTTTATGGAATTTTATGAAACACCGATAAGCGAAGAAAAATACCCTCACTTAATACGATGGTATGAAACCATTAGCAAAAGACCTGCAATAAAAGCCGCTTTAAATGCTTACAAGACAGATTAATTAAAATGCCCGATTAACGGGCATTTCCAATACTATCCTAGCTGTTGAATAGACGCCTGGTTGCCATCAGAAACAACTCCAGCTAAATTACGAGCATATTCGACAAGATGCTTTAAATGACTTGGGAGCTTATCATATAATGGGCTATTTAGCTCGATAGCTGCCGCATCAATACCCTTATCCCTAATATCTGATTTTGCTTTTGTTAGATTAGCTTTCAAAGGAGCAATTGATAATTTTGTCTCCAAAGTCTCACCTAATCTACTAATAAGTTGCTCTAAAGTCGTTTCCAATTGCATTTTAAGCAAACCATTTAATCTTTCTTTCTCAGCTAAATCATGTGAAGAAGCCATCCAATCACTAGCAACACGGATATACATATCAGAAGTGATATCTAATAAACGGCTATGTCCTTTATCATTACGTTTGCTATTCTTATCTCTTTCAATAATATCTTTCTGAGCTTCTGAAATGAGATTTAAAATGCTTTCGTAATTTACGCCATCCATACTTAAATCGTTTACATGCGATTTCAAACCTTTAAAGAGGACTTTAGCTTGTTCTTTGCGGAGCGAATTTTTACCCCAAAAACTAGCATAATGTACTTTTTGCTCCTTAAAATAATCTTTATATACATCTCGTTGTATATCCGAAAGATTATTAGCTAGAACAATCGGCAGCTGCATACCCTGCTGCAAGGGTTTAGCTACTACAGCAACATCCAGAGCATAACCAACTAAAGTTTTATAATTTTCTTGTCGTGTCCTTATTGCAACAGGTGTTTTATCTATTTCTGCAAGAGCCAAACTATCACATAAACCTCTAACTTGCTCTGCATAAGAATCATGGCAAGATTGTTTAAAATCACCCGGGAAATAGAGCAAATCATGATGCAAAATTATCATCATATTTTGTCTAAACTGACTATCTTTTCTAAAGTTGTCTTTTATTGCTTCCCAAGAAAAAGTGTTACATTGATTTAAAGTAGATAATATTTTATCTAGGGTCGCTTTATTTATTTTTTGTTCTAAATAACTATTCAATAAAGATAAATAATAAGATTTTCTATCTTCGCTTATATCCGATTGGAAAGGCATGATGGAAAGAATAAAATCTTGATAATATTGATCTCTCTTATTGCTATCCTGAAGATAGATTTGTAATAAAGAACTAGAGAAAGATTGGTTGTCTAGGTTTTTAATTGCCTTTATTACTGAGGATGAATCTGAAAGTCCCTTAAGATCTGTTCTGAATCGCCCTCTAAAATGGGAATAAATACCATCTTGTTCCCAAGAAAAAGTGTTACATTGATTTAAAGTAGATAATATTTTATCTAGAGTCGCTTTACTTATTTTTTGCTCTACATAGCTATTCAATAAAGATAAATAATAGTCTTTTCTACCCTCGTGTATATCCGATTGAAAAGGTATGATGGAAAGAATAAAATCTTGATAATATTTATCTCTCTTCTTGTTATCTGCAAGATAGCTTTGTAATAAAGAGCCAGAGAAAGATTGGTTGTCTAGATCTTGAATTACTTTTATTACTGACAATGAATCTGCGAGCCCATTAAGATCGGTTGTAAAGCGTCTTCTAATATAGGAATAAATGTCATCTGTTAAGACAACATTAGATTGATTAAATGCTTTAACCAAAGCTAAATATTGATTGTTAACATCGACTGCTTTGTTTTTATCATAATCAGCATGGTAAGCTTTAAGCATTTGCTCAACTATCGCGCCATTGGGAATGGTTTTGATAATTTTAACTACCTGCAAAATAGCTGTTAATTCCTCAGTTACCCCTGCCTCAAGCAACCTAATCTTTAATAAGGGATTATATTCACCAAGTTCTCTGTCTTTTTCAAAGGCTTGAATAAAATTAAGATAGATTTCATTGGTCTTAGAATCTTTATAATCTTTTAAATAGCTTTCTAATAGATTCTTTTGAACTTTTTTATCACTAATCTTATTAATTTCATCAATAACTTTTAAGCAATCTTTAATTAAGTTAGCCGCATCGGGTTTAGCAAATAACTTAAGCAGCAAATCCACAGACTCATCATTCAGAACACGAGAGTCGATAAGATCGACTAGGATTTTAAAACCCTCATAATCTTTATTTTGAAGCGATGCCTTGTCAATTATCTGAGCAAATTGCTTCTGCAGATTCGCTTTTAAATAAGGCAAAGTTAGTCGTTCAATTTTTTCATGTACAGTTAAAATTGAATCTAAAGAGCCTTTAAATTGATTTATATCACTTAGCTTCATCATTTGCTGCTGCCACAGTTTTAAAACCCGAGGCTTCTTCACTTTACCCAAACCATCTACAATATCAACTTGAATTAAAAAGGCTTTAAATCTTTCCCCAATATCCTTTAAATTGCTAATTCGTTGTAAAATATCATATTTGTTTTTACCCGCATGCAAATCTAACTGTTTACCAATAAAATTAAGTGGTAAGTAGGAGGGTAAGGACGTCAGTGCTGTCAGTATCTCTTTTAAGTCAGCATCTTGATAGCTACTATTCAGTTCCTTTATAAAACCTTTATATTCCTCTTTCGAAAAACCAGCTCGAAGAGCTAAGAAATTCCAAAATTTATTTCGAATATCTTCATCGAGAAAATCAGGATTCTCTCCATCAACTGATAAAGCAGGTGAGGGTAAAAACCCGCCTACTTCATAGGTAGCAAGCTCCAATAAAGGACGGAATGCACCAGGTTGAGCGACTAAATTATCATTATGTTGCTCAATATAAGCAAATAGCCTTGCTGGGTCTTTGCCCTCATCCAGCATCACTTTTAAGAAATAAACAAGATCATTGACAGTCACATGCTCTGAAAGTAAAAAATGGCTTGCTTTATCATTTTGAGTGAAAAGAGCAATCATTTTATCTACTTCGGTCTCTGTCAATTTATCTTTTCTTCTAGCTAAGATAGCTTCACTCAAGGTTGATAAAAATGCTTTTCTATACTCCACCTTAGTTCGAGTAGGTTCTCTTAAATAACTAGGTAAAATTCCTAGCATTAATTTAAAGAGAAGCTGAATGGTTTTTAAATCCTCTTCGGTAAAATCACTAAAGGTAGGCTCTTTTAGTTTATCGTCTTCATTAATGTATTTATCTTGAAAAAATTTAATCTCCCAAAATGCAGATAAATAATCTGACATAGAATCTAAATCAATTGGATAGTCCGTAGAAACAGTAGAAAGTATTTCCAAACGGCGTAGGAGCTTTTGCCAAGATTCACAAGATAAGGTAAAAGGCAAATTAGAGTTTAGAGATGCTGCTGTATAAACTGTTCTATCTTTAAATTCACAAAGAATTTCAGCAAGGATATTATCGAGTGCTCCAGCAGCAAATTGTTGAATAAGCCCCGAGAAAAACTGAGCAACAGGCAGGGTATCCCAAATAGAATTTTTAGAAAACTCGTAAGCCAGCTTAGTTTTTATAAATACAGTAGCCTCTTTTAGCTGCAACTCATCAGAAGATTGTAAAGCTTCTTTTAAATGCTCATATTCAGCCTTTGAATATCTTTTTTGATTAAATTCAGCATAGCTTTTATTCTTAATAAGTTTTATCTCATCCTGAATCATTTTATTAAAACTAGCCTGTAGATGCGCTATATATCCTTGTTCATCCTGAGATAAAAGTGGACATAATTTGTTAAAATTTTCCTCACTTATCAAAGCATAACTTATCAAATCGATAAAAAAGACTTGAATTAATTTATCATTTTTTGACTTTTCTAGCAGCAGGCTATCATTAAGCCCCTCTACATTTGCTTTAACATAGGCATATCGTAATTTTAGTTTTTCTGAAGCCAATTCATCTAAGGCATCCTGGCTTTTCCATTCTTTTTTCCCCATAAATTTTTGAATTAACATCTCAAAAGCAAGTTGGGTATTTTCCTTTTTACCGTCAATAAAAGAACGAGAAAGTTGTTGTAAAGATTTGAAAAATTGATTGAATTGCAGAGCCTGATTGCCATAAAGCCTATTCAGTATTGCTTGATTAGCCCCAAGATGATTTTTACTAGCCCCTTCAGTCCATCGTTGATAGAAGGTTATTGCATCTTCTAAACTTTTTTCCTCAACCACAGAGAAAATATCCTTTTTCACAAGGGATTTTTTAGGGGGCGTTTGAATAAGTCGCTGATAAGAATTTAGCTTAGGCATTTTTTCACGGAGTCTATTCCAAGCACTTTCAACTTCAGATGAAAAATGACTATAAGTATCTTCAGTATCGGTCACTTTTCCTTTTAAACGCCCTATCCATGCTGATTCAGCTTGATCTAAAAATAATCTCCAATAAAATCGAAGTTCCTTTTTATTCGTATCCCCTAGAGTTGAATCTTGGAGAACTCGGCGCACATCAGTAGACAATATGGCAATAAGTCTTTCTTTGCGACGTAAAAATACCTCACCAGCCACTTTAATTTCAGCTAATAACTGTTGTACAGCTCGC
Organism: Pseudomonadota bacterium; assembly: GCA_020161725.1. GTDB lineage: Bacteria > Pseudomonadota > Gammaproteobacteria > Legionellales > Legionellaceae > Tatlockia. Next base: position 3,773 of record JAIUOG010000009.1, on the reverse strand, counting down.
ATATGGGTATGCTTTTCATTCCGCTCTTCTTCCTGATTTATTTTTTTATAATCTTTAGTACCTTTTTTAACCGGTTTTAACACCTTAGATACTAAATGGCTTTCTTGCGCCTGCAAAATTTCCTCAAAACGCTTATCCAAAGAAGGTTCTAATTTAAATTGTGCAACATGTCTCAAAACTTCATCATAATTAACAATATCCAAACAAACACCTGCTGCATCATTACGGCCTTGGCGTCCTTCTTCTTGCTTATCAACTCGTCTATTTTTAGCAAAATAAGTCCTTAATACCATTAAACCTTTTACTTTATCATAAGGCTGAATATCGGTACCCCGCCCCATTCTTGAGCTAAAAGTAACAGCCCCTTTTTTACCGGCAAGAGGAACTATTTGCTGTTCTGATTTACCACTATCGTTAGTATCTAAAATAAGATTGTTTAAATCAAAATCAACAAGCCGACCCGCAGCAATTTCTTCGTTTAATAATTGAATGACTTTATTGCTCAATCGTTTTACAGCAGTATCATCCTGACAAGTCACTAAGATAGGTTGGTCTTTATATAATATTAAAGCGCCAACAATCTCTTCGACCTGTTTATCTTCATTATCAGCATAAGATGTTGGTAAATATTCTGTCTTTCTTTCTTCATGGGTAGGTAATTTGATAACACATTCAATACCAAAGTGCTCTACAAAATAATCTAATTCCTTGCTATCACCAGCAGTCCCAGTACATCCTTCCATTTCGCCAAAGATACCTCGGACAGGATCAAAAAGCTCTTCGACACAGGAAGATAAAACGACTTTAGATTCGGGCTCAACAAAGAAATTAGGGGTCTCACCTTTTTCTACTGCCTCTATATTTAGACGTACATGTAAAGTCTCATGAACGCCATCAGAGTATGTTGAACCATCAATAACCTGATTATCCACTACCACTTTTGCAAAACGGGTCATTAAAGTTAAAGCGTCCGTTATTTTTTTAGAATCAGGACGTATACAAAACTGAACCCCCTCTTTCAAACCACTTTTTTTATCAAGAACAGCATGAGTAGCCTTTAATATTTTCATTAACTGCTCATCACGCGCATTAAGTAATTGTTCTAATTGTAATTTCTGCTCTGCTGTCGGATTTTCCAATTTTTCAATTTCATCAAGCAAACGAACAACCGGCGCTAAATATTTAGCAAAAAAGCCTTTTTCATCCTCATTTTGTGGCGATACATTGCTATATTGCTGCAATAAAATACAAAACTCTTGGAGTTCAATATTTCGTCTAAGAATAGGTACTTCTTGTTCAAGAGAAAACCCACCCTCTTCCATTTTTTTCATATAATATTCATAGGCTACATAAAAAACCCATTCATCAATATTATAAACTGAGCCTTCATTCTCAAGTTGTGAGAAGTTGTAAAGCGTTTTATCATCCAAGATATCATCAATCTCATCGATAAAAGCGACCATATTTTTTCTATCTAAATTTAAATTTTCACCTTTCCAAGCTCGCGCCATATGGAAAAGTGCAAAATTACCTTTAGTTGCGTAATTAATTGTCCCTCTGCCATTGGCTGATTTAATTTTAAATGTCTCTTTAGGTGAATTTGCCTCAATATAACTATGCTCTATTCCTAAAGCATCAAGTACATGAGAAAATTCTTCATGATCACGCTTTGATAAACTTTCTTTTGCACTAAAAGTAGTAACTGTTTTCCCTTGTAAGGCGAGATAGGTTGTACGCATCAAGGTAATGATTGATTTTCCTTGTCCTGTACGCATTTGATGAATGAGACTGACACCAGCATGGCAAGCACCAAACAATAGATCTAACATTTGCGTGTGGTTGGCCCATTTTCCAGTTTTTCTTAACAATAATTCGCGAAGACAGGCTAAAATTCGTGCATTACATTGCTCTTTATCAAAAGCATTCGGAGCGGTTTTTTGCTTAGCTAAGGCCTCATCAAGCTCATTTATTAGCGTTTCCATGGGACAATTAGAAAGATTAGCAATTTGACTATAATGATTAGTATAATAAAGAAGGTTTAATAAACGGTTAGTCTCCGATGCATCTACAGTACCTTGCCCCTTCAATTTGAAACCCGCTAAGACTCTTTTTAAATCCTTATGCTCTTCTGCGCTAATAGCATAATGGCGTTTAGAGTGCCCCGCTGCATTCCTTGCTTGTATATTGGTTTCATAATGATGAATTAAATCATAAATGGCTCGACCATCTTTAATTCTCGGTTGAGGTAGCTCTTTTACAAGTTTATCTAATAATCCTAAGGATATGGGAGGGTTATTAGTATAATAATTAGTTAAAATCGCAATTTCTTTATATTCTAGATTCGTTAGCAAAGAGGTTAACTCAATAATAACCTCTTCTTCTTGCTCCCAATCTGAAAGCCCCTGGCAAATAATTATTTTTGCACAATCAAGCCTTGAAGAATTCATCCAATCGAAAGCGCCAATATCAGTATCTACACTTTTTGCAAAAAAAGCACGAGCCCTAGCTGATTGTTGTAAAAGCGCAATAAACTTAACTTGGTTTTTTTGCCATAAATTCTGTAAATTGTGTAATTCATGCGAAATTCTTGTTGAAGGCTCTTTGGTAATTTGTGCCCAAAACCTATCCTTATCTTCAGACATAGATAGAAAATCACAAATTGCATTTAACCAGAGAGGATCAAATCTTTTAGCGTATAAATCCTCTAATTTTGCAATATAAGAATTAACTTCCATGCCTTGGAAGGATAATTTGAATAAAGTAGTTTGATATTTTTGTGGAAGAAGAGAATTAAGAATTCGTCTATTCGTTGGATATTTGGATTCAAAAGAACCCGTCTTATGCAAAGATAATAAATTGTTAGATAATAAACTTGAGTTGCTGTCTTTTAATTCACTATCGAGAAGTGCCATTAAAAAATGCAAAGGGTAATGCTCATGGATTATCTTATCTTCATCTAAAAATAAGTTAAGCCAGGAAACTATTTGGGGCAAAGCATAACGCTTTCCATTAACTCTTGCCTTAGAGATTAATAAACCTAAGACTTGCCCTACTTCATTGTAATAATTTTTATTATAATTAGCAAATTCTTATTAACGTATGAAAGCAAGATTATCTAACTTTGTAGCTTTTGACTTGGGCAGCAGCAAAATAGCGGCGCTTGCTGCAATCGTAGACAAAAAAGGAGAAGTAAGGATAGTAAGTCAAAGCCTATATCATTCTCACGGATTCAGGTCAGGAAGGGTAACAGATGTTAAGAAGGCTGAAGCGAGCATCATTAATGCTATTTATGCTCTTGAGAAAGACTGCAGCAAGAACTTCAACCGAATAACTCTATCTTTATCGGGAGCAGGCACAAAGTCCTTCTATATATATAGTAAAATAAAAATTCCAGAGCCCCAAATTTCCAAGCAAGACATTAAAAAATTGATCCATAAAATCCTTATTGAATTTAAAGTGAAAGATCATGAAGTTATTCATTATTTCCCAGTGGAATTTAATGTGGATGATAATGCATGTGTTGATAATCCTATTGGCATGTTTGGCAAGGAACTTGGTTGTCAGATGCATATAGTGTGCGTTAATTCGGCTTTGTTGGCAAATCTAGCTAATTGCTTTATTAAATGCCAAGTTGAAATTAGCGAGGTAACGCTGGCAATTTATGCCTCCGGATTAGCTTGTCTCTCAGAAGAGGAAAAGAATTTAGGAACTCTTATAATTGATATAGGCGCTTTTACTTCCAGCTATGGAGTTTTTTTGTTTGATAAGCTAGT
>JAIUOG010000160.1 GCA_020161725.1 Pseudomonadota bacterium | reverse complement strand
CAAATACGATTTTTAACATCACCGATGATATTCATCACACGAGCTTCATTAGGTTGTGGGCGACGTTTATCGATAATCGCTAAGTGAGTGTCATTTAGGCGTTTAGCAATAGCGCGTGCTCTAACAACACCACCAACGTCGGGTGATACTACCACAGGAGTTTCGTAATCTTTTTTCAGCATGTCAGTGATCAGCACAGACGAACCATAAACATTATCGACTGGCATATTGAAAAACCCTTGGATTTGATCTGCATGCAAATCAACGGTTAATAATCTGTCTATGCCAACGGCAGCCAACATGTCTGCAATAACTTTGGCGGAAATAGGTACTCTTGATGATCGTACGCGGCGGTCTTGTCTGGCATAGCCAAAATAAGGAATAACTGCCGTCACGCGTAATGCAGACGCCCGTCTTAAGGCGTCCGTCAGTAATAATAATTCCATGAGGTGATCATTGGTTGGCGCAGAAGTGGACTGGATGATGAACACATCTTTGCCGCGAACATTTTCTAGAATTTCGACCATGATTTCGCCGTCACTGAAGCGGCCAAGAGAGGCTTTACCAAGAGGTACTTTAAGACGTTTAGCTACATCAGCTGAAAGGCGCGGGTTAGCATTCCCACTGAAAATCATCATGTCAGTCATAGTGGAAACCCTATTTGTTGGTCGATATCAGTCACGGTAGTGGCCGTAAAATTAGTTGGCTGGGGTGCTAGGATTCGAACCTAGGTATGCAGGGATCAAAACCCTGTGCCTTACCGCTTGGCGACACCCCAATAAGCTGAGATTCTTGTTTGCCTTCCTTGAGCGTACAACTTAATGCATTGCTGCAATGTGCTGCGTATTTTGCAGAGTATTTGCCACCTTGTCAACGTTGAAAAATTATTTTTTTTGTTTTTTTATTTGTTGTATTGGGATCAAATGCTAGGTTAGCGACCTAACATCGATTTTGTGGAAGAGATAAAGAAGTTTGTTTATATGCGCCAGCGCTTTACGATTAGTTTAATGAAAACACCATTCCCTTGTAGACGAATATGGCTTGGTAAGATTTGGTTGCCATAGGCTGTATACTGTAAATATTCAACAATAAAGCCATTTTGTCGCAACATAAGTATACGTCCCGCAGCATCGTGTTTTTCTGATTGGATGCTACCAGGTGATGGTATGCCTCTTACCCAATAGTAGAGACTATTTACCGGTAAGCTAATGCCTGTTTGTTGTTTTAATAGAGCACCTGCATTGTTAGATGAGGCTGTTTTAGGCCCATCTTTTAGGGTAACGATATTGCCAGATTTAGAGATAAGTATGGTTCCACTGCCTAGTGGCCCTGACAGGCGAATTTGATAAGCTGAAGCACCGCGTTGTACCCAATTTAATTGTGCACTCCATCCCTTATTTTTGCTGCGTGCAGCTAAGGCGCCTGAGATTTCGAACGAAGTAATTTTTGAACCCGCCCCTTTAAACGTTTTAGTCCCTTTTTCTTTTGAGCTAACAAGTTCTACAGATTCTTTAGTTTTTTTATTGTCTTGAAGACTAGTTTTAGATTTAACTTTCGGTTCAGTAATTTGTTCTTTGGTATAAACTTGTGAACGAGATTGTGTAGGCTGATAGGTATTTTGAATTGAGTCGTTGACTTGGCTATGCGGCACACAAGCTGAAAGAAGAATAAGGCTGCCGCCTAAGTTAAGCAATTTTATCGCATTCATTGCAATCTCCAAGTTATCCTTAAATTTTTACATTGCTAATTTTTAAAACAATTAAAGCATAGAGTGGAATAAGCTAAAAAGCAAAGAATGTTTCCAAATATGGGTATACCCGTGCTCTTTCAAAATGCTAGATTTTAGGCAATTTGAAAGAGCGCGGGTATATACATGGTTTTTCTTGGTACAATACGATAGACTGAAAAAATAACTTTCCAAAATTCTTATTATGAACTTTAAAGCCATCTATCCTGGAACTTTCGATCCTATTACCAATGGCCATATTGATCTTATAAAAAGGGCTTCAAAATTATTTCCTTCTTTAATTGTGGCTGTAGCAGAAAATCGGGCTAAAAAACCGTTTTTAACTTTAGCCTCACGCTTAGAAATCATTAAAGAGGTTTTAGTGCCTATACCAAATGTGTCCGTGTTAAGTTATAGCAGTTTACTTGTGGATTTGGCTAGAAAGGAAAAAGCTAATGTGATTTTGCGTGGTTTACGTTCAACTAAGGATTTTGAATTTGAATTTGAATTAGCTGGGATGAATCGTAATTTAGCAAAGGATGTTGAAACGCTTTTTATAACACCTAGTGAAGAGTTTATGTTTGTTTCATCCTCTTTTGTGAGAGAGCTTGCCAGTTTTGATGGCGATATTTCTCCTTTTGTACCTCCTGCCGTTTTAAAAGTTATGCAAAGTAAAAAAGGTTAAGTTTTATGATGTTTTTATTGGCTAGTTTAGCTTTATTTATCAACCAATCCCTATTTAATTTTAATGATTCAGCACCTTTAGATAATCCTCCTGGCTTTGCTGTGGCTTCAGCGCATCCTTTGGCAACGACTGCGGGTTTAAAAATTTTGGCTGAGGGGGGTAATGCCTTTGATGCAGCTATTGCAGTAGGTGCAGTACTTTCGGTCGTAGCACCTTATCACTCCGGTCTAGGTGGTGGCGGGTTTTGGCTTTTATATGAAGCAAAAGATAAAAAAACTGTTTTTATCGATGGTCGAGAAACAGCTCCTCTTAAAGCACATAAAAATATGTTTTTGAATGATAAAGGAGAGGTAATTCCCGGTTTGTCGATTAATGGTGGTTTAGCAGCGGCTATCCCTGGAGAGCCTGCGGCTTTTGCCTATCTTGCAAAACATTATGGAAAATTACCGCTTAAACAATCTTTAGCTCCTGCTATTAAAATAGCTGAAGAAGGTTTTTTAGTTGATAACCAATTTTATCAATTTATTTTAATGGATGACCGATTAGACATATTAAAACGATACCCTGAAACGGCAGCTATTCTCTTAAAAGATGGAAAACCTTATCCTATCGGCGAACGTTTGAAACAACCTGAACTTGCAAAAACCTTAAGAATTTTTGCTGAACAAGGGCATGATGGTTTTTACAAGGGAGAAGTAGCAAAGCAACTAGTTGCTGGCATTAATGCAGCTGGGGGAGTATGGAGTTTAGCTGATCTTGCGAATTATCAGGTTAAAATAAGAGAGCCTTTAATTACTCGTTTTCAAGGTTTAACGATTTCAACAGTGCCACCCCCATCTGCAGGGGGAGTTGCACTTATTACTATGCTTAATATTTTGTCTAACTATTCTCTTGATTCTTTGCCCAAGGCTGTAAAAATTCATTATATAGTGGAAGCAATGCGCTTAAGTTTCTGGCAACGCTCGCAATATTTAGGGGATCCTGATTTTAACCTAATTCCCTTAGATGAACTTCTTTCAATTGAAAATGCGAAAAAATTATCTGCTATGATTCCTGTTAATAGAGCGTTAAATAGCGAAGAGCTAGCTGGACAGGGTCCACGAGATAATAGTGGTAATACAACGCATGTTTCTATTTTAGATAATGAGGGTAATCGGGTTTCAGCCACGATGACGGTGAATTTTATCTTTGGTTCAAGTGTTATTCCTAAAGGGACTGGGATTTTAATAAACGATGAAATGGATGATTTTTCTCTTAAAACAGGCGTTAGAAATGTGTATGGTATTGTAGGAACTGATAAAAATGCAATTGAGCCTGGTAAAAGGCCATTGTCTAGCATGACACCTGTTTTTTTAGAAATAGGTGATAGGCTTGCTATTTTAGGAACGCCTGGCGGTAGTCGTATTCCAACCATGGTTTTATTAGCTGCATTAGTATTTAAGGATTATGGTGGAGCAATTTCAATGGTGTCAGCTATGCGTTTTCATCATCAATATTTGCCCGATTGGTTACAAGTAGAGCCGAATACTTTTTCGCCTGAATTAGAACATGAGCTAAAAAAAATGGGTTATAAAATTATGTTGCTTAAACAGTATTATGGGGATATGCAAGCAATCAGTTTTGATAAAAACACTGGATTGATAACGGCGGCATCAGACCCTCGTAGAATTGGCCTGGCAGCTACTTTGAGTACCAATGCCTCAGGCTATGGGTTTAAACATTAGGTCTTGGGAGTTACATGGATAAAGGACTTCAAAGTTATGAACAAAGCGCTAAAGAGCTTGGTTTGCCTTGTTATTATGATGATAAATTAGCCCTTTTGGTATTAACACTGGGTAAAAAAAAATATTTTATAACCCCCGAGATAAGTCCTATTAATAGATTAGGCAATGTTGCTTTATCTAGAAATAAATTTGCTCATAATGAGCTTCTAAAAAAGGATGGAATTCCTGTACCTCGCGGGCAACACATTGAATACCCTGATTTCCATCAAAATGAATTTGATGATTTAATTAAAGATT
>JAIUOG010000159.1 GCA_020161725.1 Pseudomonadota bacterium | reverse complement strand
GGGCATAGACCTAATAAAGCCATTGTTTCTATGCAGGAGATGGGTGATAGAATCAAAATGGCTGCTGATGCAAGACAAGATGAAAACTTTGTCATCATGGCACGTACCGATGCTTATGCTGTTGAGGGAATGGATAAAGCGATTGAACGAGCACTTTTTTGCATTGAAAATGGGGCTGATATGATTTTTCCTGAGGCTATGACAAACCTTAGTGAGTATGAAACTTTTTCTAAGGCTGTTAATGTGCCTATCCTTGCTAATATTACTGAGTTTGGTAAAACGCCATTATTTGACAAAGAGGAATTAGCAAAAGCAGGTGTGCAATTGGTTTTATATCCCCTAAGTGCTTTTAGAGCAATGTCAAAAGCAGCTTTGCAGGTTTACCAGACGATTCTAGAGGATGGCACGCAAAAGGAAATGCTTGATTCTATGCAAACAAGACAAGAATTATATGATGTGCTTGGTTACAATGAGTATGAAAAGAAACTAGATCAATTAAGGGAGGTTCAGGATGACCGATAAGGCAGCAGGTTTAGCAGGAGTTATTGCAGGGGAATCTGCTATCGCTACTGTAGGGCAAGAAGGGAAGGGTTTGACTTATCGTGGTTACGATATTGATGATCTTGCTGCAAAAGCAAGTTTTGAAGAAGTAGCCTATTTACTTATTCACGGACATTTACCCAATCAGAAAGAACTAAATGCTTATATTGACAAACTAGTCGGCTTAAGAAATATACCCAAAGAACTTAAAAATCTCTTAGATGTTATTCCTAAAAATAGTCACCCAATGGATGTGCTAAGAACAGCTACTTCTATGCTTGGGAACTTAGAGCCTGAAGAAGCCTTTTCACAGCAATACAATATCGCTGATAGACTTTTAGCTTTATATCCAGGAATTATTTGCTATTGGTATGCTAAGCATCATCAAAATAGAACTATTGATGGTGACAGTGACGAAAAAACTATCGGTGGGCATTTTTTAAAATTACTTCATGATAAAACACCTGCAAAAATAGAAAGGGATATGATGAATGTCTCGCTGATTCTCTATGCGGAACATGAGTTTAATGCCTCTACCTTTGCAGCACGTGTTACGGCGGCCACCTTATCAGACTTCTATTCTGCAATTACTTCTGCTATTGGTACTTTGCGTGGTCCTTTACACGGAGGAGCCAATGAAGCTGCAATGGCGCTGATAGAAAAATTTAAAAACCCAGATGATGCAGAAATGGGGCTTATGAAGATGCTTTCTGAAAAGGCAACCATTATGGGATTTGGACATCGAGTATATAAGGATTGCGATCCTCGTTCGGACGTCATTAAACAATGGTCAGAGAAACTAGGCAAAGAAAAAAATGAACTTTTGCTTTATCAAATTTCTGAGCGTATTGAAGCCATAATGCGAAGAGAGAAAAAATTATTTCCTAATTTGGATTTTTATAGTGCCTCTGCTTACCATTACTGTGACATCCCGACGTCGCTTTTCACGCCTATTTTTGTGATGTCTAGAATAACCGGTTGGTCAGCACATGTTTTTGAACAAAGAAGCAACAATCGTTTGATTAGACCGAGTTCTATTTATACTGGCCCAAGCCTACAAAAATTTATTCCAATTGATATGAGAGCTTAATTATGCATTCCTTTGTTGAAGATAATTTAAAACCCGACTATGACCCAGTGATGAAGGAAATAGTTGATTATGTAATGGATACAAAAATTGATAGTGCCTTAGCATACGAAACAGCAAGGCTTTGCCTAATGGACAGCCTAGGTTGCGCGATGCTTGCCTTAAGTTTTCCAGAATGTACAAAATTGCTAGGTCCTGTTGTACCTGGGGCAACTTTGGTAGAAGGGGCTCGTGTACCCGGCACTAATTATGAATTAGACCCTATTCAAGCTGCTTTTAATATCGGTACCCTGGTTCGTTGGTTAGATTTTAATGACACATGGCTTGCAGCAGAATGGGGACATCCATCGGATAATTTAGGCGCTATTCTAGCAGTTGCTGATTATATAAGCCGTCAAAATATTCAGAATAACAAAGCGCCCTTGACTATGCAGGATGTTTTAACGGCTATGATTAAAGCACATGAGATTCAAGGTTGTTTAGCACTTGAAAATAGTTTTAATCGTGTTGGTTTAGATCATGTGTTTTTAGTTAAAACGGCAAGTGCTGTAGTTGCTGCCTTACTTTTAGGCGGTGATAAAGATATGATGCTTCGCACGCTATCCCAAGTTTTTGTCGATGGGCAAAGTTTAAGAACCTACCGCCATGCACCTAATGCTGGCTCCCGTAAATCTTGGGCAGCAGGGGATGCAACAGCTAGAGCTGTACGTCTTGCTTATATTTCAGCCTTAGGTGAAATGGGTTATCCCTCTGCTTTAAGTGCTGAGAAATGGGGTTTTTATGATGTTTTATTTGGTGGAAAAGCCTTTAAATTTCAACGTCCCTATGGCAGTTATGTGATGGAAAATGTGTTATTTAAATTATCTTACCCTGCAGAATTTCATGCTCAAACGGCTGTCGAGTGTGCAGTTAGTTTGCATCCATTAATTAAAGAGAAATTTGATGACATTGCTCGTATTGAACTAGTAACGCATGAATCAGCAATTCGTATTATTTCTAAGCAGGGTGCCTTGCATAACCCGGCAGATAGAGATCATTGTTTACAATATATGGTTGCTATTGGTCTTTTACATGGTGATTTAAAGGCCGAGCATTATGAAGATGCCACTGCTGCTGATGAAAGAATTGATGCCTTACGTGAAAAAATGTATGTCAGTGAGAACCCCCAATTTTCTCGTGATTATCATGATCCAGAAAAACGCTCTATTGCTAATTCAATTAAAATTATTTTTAAAGATGGAACACAAACAAATCTAGTGACTGTTGAATATCCGATTGGTCATAAAAGACGTAGAGAAGAGGGAATTCCTGTCTTAATTAATAAATTTAAATCTAATTTAGCTACGCGTTTTGAGTCAGGGCGAGTTGAGGAAATTATTAACGCAATGAATGATACCAATACTCTAGCTGCGATGCCTGTTCCTGATTTTATGCGTTTATGGGAAATGAAATAGCTTGCAGTGGCGGAAGAGCTGAGTTATAGCAGCCTTTCGCCATCATCCTGAAAACTGCGAGCAGTTTGAAGGATTTTGTTGAATCTTGCGCAGATCTGTAAGAGGGACAAAGAGATTCAATTATAAAAATTATTGGGGTTTTGTCTTAAAACTTTTTCTAAAGCATTGACCACAGTGCCATCATATTCTTTATCTTTTCCTCTTAATAATTCCTCAAGGCTTTTAAAATTTATTCCGATACTAAATTATAGACCTTGTAATACTTTTAGAATTTTAGATAAGAGCATAAGTAAATTAATTTATTTATATGATGGATTTTCTCTTATTTATAGTTGGCAGATAGCTAGGGCAAGATTAATATTATCATCATGGATTTCTTTTAAGGTTTTTGCGTCTGAAAGCCTTAAGCTAAGCCCGTGATGACCTAATTGCATATGGGGTGCAATCCCTGCATTTTTATTAATTTTTAACATGATTAAATGGCAAGTGGACTTGGGAGGTAAAGATGCCTGATAAAAACCATTATTTAATTGAATTTTATGAAATTCAGCAGATTCTCTTATAATAGAGAGGTAAAGAAAAACGGTGTCATAAAGAAAACGTAATTTATGTAGCCAACAGGCTAGTTCATGCTGGCGTAAAGCAGGATTTGCTTCTAGCCATAAAATTAGATTAGGGAGGGTGGGCTCACATTCATTACCCACGGTTGGTTGGTTTTGACGTACTGATTGCAAGAAGGGATTTGCATGAATATCATTGCCAAAACGGCCTACCATCTTGGTTAAATCATGGATTTGTTTATGTAAAGCCTCGGCCATTTGCGGTTTGTTTTTAAGTTTAGCGCTATGTTCGATATGCATAAACTCTTTCAAAAAACGGCTTTTAAGCTCTGGTTTTTCAATTAATACAAGCATATCTAAAAGATTTTTTAGGGCATAATGATGAATAATTGGATGGTGCTCTTCACAGGCTTTATCAATAGTTTGATATAAATGCTCTAACCGCAAAGAAATTTTAGGCAAAAAATGGGTTGGTAGCTGAAAAATTATATCATCATCGTACATACAAAAGCTTTCCTTAGCAAAAAAAGTCAGTTTAACATAGAGTTACATGCTTTTCGAACAGCTATTTTTATGATTGATTATTTTAATAAAGAGTCGATTTTTAATGAAGCTATTGTGTGGGGTTTTGTGTTTATAGGGCTTTTATTTCAAAATTAATGTCGGTATTTACGGCAAATCGAATGTATAGATTATTCCTGGTGTTGATGTGTATGAGGTCAGCCCTATTCATGAAACGGCCATATTTGGCACATCTTGCGATAAAATCTCTCGAAAAACTACTCACATAGACA
>JAIUOG010000158.1 GCA_020161725.1 Pseudomonadota bacterium | reverse complement strand
GCCCTTTAGCCAACGGAATTACTACTTTCATGTTTGGTGGTACACCAACTTATCCAACACCAGCTCGCTTTTGGCAGCTTATTGATAAATATAAAGTTAATGTTCTTTATACAGCACCTACTGCAATCAGAGCCTTAAAAAAAGAGGGTGATGAGTGGTTAGACAAAAGCACGCGAGGTTCATTGCGATTATTGGGTTCTGTTGGTGAGCCCATTAATCCAGAGGCTTGGCATTGGTATTATGAAAAGGTTGGCTTTTCAAAATCGCCCATAGTAGATACTTGGTGGCAAACTGAAACAGGGGCTGTGATGATTTGCCCCAACGGCAAAGAAAATGAGGCAAAACCTGGCGCTGCTTGTAAACCACTTCCAGGCATTTACCCAGTTCTTTTAGATGAGCAAGATAATGAAATTGAAGGGGAAGCTAGTGGTTTTCTAGCAATAAAATATCCCTGGCCATCCCTTGCTCGAACGATTGCAACAAACCACGAACGCTATCTGAAAGCTTATTTTAAAAATGGATATTATATAACCGGAGATGGTGCAAGACGTGATAAGGATGGAGATTATTGGATAACAGGCCGCATCGATGATGTCTTAAATGTATCAGGTCATCGTTTAGGCACCGCCGAAATTGAAAGCGCTTTAGCCAAACATAAATCAGTAGCGGAAGTCGCTGTTGTTGGAATTCCACATCCAATAAAGGGTCAAGGGATACATGCCTTCATTTGTTTGAAAGATAAAACCTTAGACAAAGCCCATTTGCAAGAAGAACTTTTAGTTAAAGTAAGTCAAACCATCGGCGCTCTTGCCAAACCCGATGTCATTCAATGGGTAGAGGATTTACCAAAAACACGCTCTGGCAAAATAATGCGGCGCATTTTGCGCTTATTTGCTGAAAATAAAATTGAGCAATTAAGTGATCTAGGTGATTTATCTACTTTAGCTAATCCTCTGAGTATTGAAGGATTAATGAAGAAAGAAAAACCTAATTAAAGCTAAAATACCTCTGTCACCAATATCAAGATTTTTTGAAGGATCTTGGTTGGATAGCTGGTGTACAGAGATTGGCGTTGTTTCATGGAGAGCGTAGAGCGTTAGCTTTCTAAAAATCCTTTTTTCACGAATCGGTTGGCAAAATGCTTAATCTAAACTATCTTTAAAGAAGGTATGAATCTGTTAAAAGTAACTGTGGTGAAAAAAACCGCAATAAAAAGGATTGATTCTCCTTAAGCATAATAATAAAAATAGACTTATCACGAGCAAGCAGGGAAGTGATTTGTGGAGAGCTAAATCTATGAATAATAATTATAAAATAAAACCTCGTTTATCCTCTAAAGAAGAATTTATCTTATCTAAAGATTTGATGAATTTTCTTAGCCAAATAGAATTGCAAATCCGCCAAGAACGCCAAGATTTACTACTGGCCAGAAAAAAAAGACAGGAGCAATTTGATAAAGGCTTATTACCTGATTTTTTAAAAGAAACAGAATCAATTCGCCAAAAGGAGTGGGTTCTTAACAATACGCCCGCTGACTTACAAGACAGACGTGTTGAAATTACAGGGCCTGTTGATAGAAAAATGATTATTAATGCTCTTAATAGTGGCGCCAAAGTATTCATGGCTGATTTTGAGGATTCTAATTCTCCAACTTGGAAAAATTGTATTGAAGGGCAGATTAATTTATATGATGCTGTTCGAAAAACAATTGATTTTAAAGATTCAAAAACAAATAAAGAATATCGATTAAATGAAAAAACTGCCGTATTGATAGTTAGACCTCGAGGTTGGCATTTAGATGAGGAGCATATTCTTATCGATGGCAAACCTATGTCTGCTTCTATTTTTGATGCCATGACCTATTTATTCCATAATGCAAAAGCCTTGCTTGAAAAAGGCACTGGGCCTTATTTTTATTTACCCAAGCTTGAATCTCATTATGAAGCAAGACTTTGGGCAAAAGCGTTCAAAAAAGCAATTACACTTTTAGATTTACCAAAAGATTGCGTAAAAATTACGGTTTTAATTGAAACCATTACAGCCGCTTTTGAGATGGAAGAAATTATTTATGAACTTAAAGATTATATCGTAGGCTTAAATTGTGGCCGTTGGGATTATATTTTTTCCTTCATTAAAAAATTTAGAAATCATAAAAGCTTTTTATTACCGGATAGGCAACAAGTAACAATGACTTGTGATTTCTTAGATTCCTATGTTCAGCTCCTAATCAATACCTGCCACAGGCGCGGTATTCATGCGATGGGGGGCATGGCAGCCTTTATACCTATTAAAAATGATGAAAAAGCAAACCATATAGCCATCGAAAAGGTTTATGCTGATAAAAAACGTGAAGCTTTGGCTGGTCATGATGGCACCTGGGTTGCTCACCCAGGGCTTATACCTGTAGCTCTTGAGGCTTTTGATGAAATTATGCCCATGGAAAATCAATTAACTAAAATACCTGATGTTTCCAAACTTAAAGCAAAAGATTTACTGAGCGTTCCCGAGGGCGACCTTAGTGAAGATGGAGTTAAAAATAATATTACCGTTGCTTTAGAGTATTTATCAGCTTGGTTATCAGGCAACGGTTGTGTGCCTATTCGCAATTTAATGGAAGATGCAGCAACGGCAGAAATTTGCAGAGCACAGCTATGGCAGTGGCTGAAATTCTCAGCTAGTTTAAATAATGGCACAAAGTTAACTGCCTCATTACTTCATCGCTGGATAGATGAAGCCTATGCGTTTCTTATCAACAATAGAAATGAAAAGGAGAGTCAATTTTTATTAATTGCAAAAGAATTATTAGAGGAAATGATATTTACCTCCTCGTTTGATGATTTTTTAACAACTAAAGCCTATTCCCACCTGATTAGTCAAGGATCCTGATATGAAAAAGACAACTGAACAAATCAATGAGTTAGTCAAAGACTGGCAAGATAATCCACGTTGGAAGGGGGTTGTAAGACCCTATAATGCGGAGGAAGTTATAAAATTAAGACCTTCACTGAAAATTGAATATAGTCTTGCTAGTCACGGCGCTCAAAAACTATGGGAATTGTTGCAACAAAATGAACCTGTAACAGCCTTAGGTTGCTTAACAGGTAACCAAGCAATTCAAGCAGTTCAGGCTGGTTTAAAAGCAATATATTGTTCTGGTTGGCAGGTAGCAGGGGATAACAATAGTTCAGGTCAAATGTATCCAGATCAAAGTCTTTACCCTGTCGATTCTGTACCTAAATTGGTAGAAACAATTAATAAAGCTTTACAAAGAACTGATGAAATTCATTGTTTAAATGATGACTCTGCTGTTGACTGGTATGCACCTATTATTGCTGATGCCGAATCTGGTTTTGGCGGTAATTTAAATGCTTTTGAATTAATGAAACACATGATAAGAGCAGGGGCTGCTGCTGTTCATTTTGAAGATCAGCTTTCTTCAGCTAAAAAATGCGGTCACATGGGAGGGAAAGTTTTAGTTACCACGACTGAAGCTATTCACAAATTAGTTGCAGCTCGTTTAGCAGCTGATATTTGTGATGTTCCAAGTCTAATTATTGCTCGTACCGATGCCAATGCTGCCAACTTAATTACTAGTGATTTCGATAGTAATGATGTGGATTTTTTAACGGGTCAGCGTTCTAAAGAAGGTTTCTTCTACGTTGAGGCAGGCATTGAACAGGCAATCAGCCGAGGACTTGCTTACGCACCCTATAGTGACATTCTTTGGTGTGAAACAGCAAAACCAAATTTGGCTGAAGCTCGCCGCTTTGCTGAAGCAATTCATAGTAAATATCCAGGTAAATTATTGTGTTATAACTGTTCTCCTTCATTTAACTGGAAAGCAAATTTAAGTGAAAAAGATTTAAAAACCTTCAGAGAGCAGTTATTTGAAATGGGTTATAAATACCAATTCGTAACTTTAGCTGGTTGGCATAGTTTGAACCTTAGTATGTTTGAAATTGCAAAAGGCTATAAAAAAGAAGGTATGCATGCCTATTCTCAAATGCAGCAACGTGAAATGCAGCAAGAAAAAGAAGGTTTCCGTGCAACCAAAAATCAAAGTTTTGTAGGTACTGGTTATTTTGATGAAGTGCAAAACGTGATTATGCAAGGCAACAGTGCAACCACAGCACTTGAGGGTAGTACTGAAAACGAGCAGTTCACCAAGGAATAGTATTGATTAGGTTGGGGCTTGCTCCAACCTTCTTCTTGACGAAATAGAAACAAATCTTTACATTAATGTCGCATAGTCGTAACTAATGGATTTTATATGTTAATTAAGTTGCTCAGATATGTTCAAAATGCAAAAGATCCTACGAAAAGAAAACAGGAACTATTTCAATTATTAAGTAAAGGCCAATCTCCTGATACATTTTTAATTACCTGCTCTGATTCGCGTGTAGCACTTGAATCAATCTTTGGTCCAGGAGCTGCTCCCGGAAATATTTTTACTCTTAGAACAGCAGGCTATATCATGCCCCCTGCAAATGTTGTTTCAGGTGAAGGCGGTACATTTGAATATGGAATAGGGGCTCTCCCAGTAAAA
>JAIUOG010000157.1 GCA_020161725.1 Pseudomonadota bacterium | reverse complement strand
GATCAGTTTGGTGGAGAGCAAAAAAAGAAGTTCAACCGGAAAAGGTTTAAAGAACTGTTGCTATCTGCACAATCGATGGAGATGGAAGAGCAGGAGTCGTTTTTGCAATATGCACATCTAAACTGGAGACAGGATGAGCCACAGGTGGATGATCTGCTGGTAATAGGGTTGCAGTTATAAACAAAAAAGGCGAAACAAATTGTTTCGCCTTTTTTTATGTTGTAATAACTAATTACGCTTTGATCAAAGCTGGTTTTTTGATCTGAACTAAGTAGAACAAACCAAATAAGATAGCATTGAAAAAAATATCACCAACCAATGTAGGGGCAAAGAAAGGAATACCCATGATGTAAGTGGTATTCAATCCTGCTAATCCACCTGCAAAATTATTAGCAGCCCATACACCAAAGTTAGTGATGATGAAGAAAATAACAGAGGATGCTAATGAACCAACAGCAACTGATTTGAATGTTACATTTTTCTTAACCATGAATCCGATCATTGTAGTAAGAACAAAACTAGCATATACATAGATCATAGTGTTGTGAAAGCCCCAACCTGTTGTTAGTTCTAATAATACATCACTTACCAGCATCGCTAACAATGGCATTATAAAAGCCATTGTTTTGTTGTTGTAATACACTCCACCAAATAATGCCATTGCAGCAATAGGCGTGAAGTTAGGAATGTGCGGAAACAAACGGGTGATAGCAGCTACCAAAAGAACCGTTGTAATAAATAAAAATCGAGGTGTTATAATTTTGTTTGTCATAATTGTTTGATTGATGTAGCAAAAATAAGTTTTTTTTCTTTAAAAATCGAATTAGGTTTGAATCACGCCTACATTATATTGTTTGGTGATAGGAGCGTGGTTAGCTGCCTCAATTCCCATGGAGATCCATTTGCGTGTATCCAATGGATTAATGATCGCATCCATCCACAAGCGGGCTGCTGCATAATAAGGTGTGGTCTGACTGTCGTAACGGTCTTTTGTTTTGTTGAACAATTCAGCCTCTTTCTCAGGAGTGATCTCTTCGCCTTTTGCTTTTAAATAAGCAAGTAAAGACGCCAAAAGTGTACCACCAATACAAAAACCTAAAGTATTAACCTTAGGCACGCCAAGCTGTTTTTTAATCACTTCTATTGCGGTTAATGGTCCTTCACTCAGATAATCATAAAGGCCTTTTTTAGCGAAACTACCATCAGGATTAACCCAGGAAATAACAAAAACAGTAATACCTTGCTGTACACACCAATTAATAAATGAATTGTTTTTACTTAAATCAAGAATGTAGTACTTATTAATCCAAGGCGCAATAATTAATAAGGGAATCGATTTGACAGTCTCTGTTTGTGGGGAATATTGAATTAGTTCCATCATGTCATTACGATAAATCACATAGCCAGGTGTTGTTGCTAAATTTTCACCTACTTTAAAAGCATCCATATCGGTCATACGGATAACTAAACGTGAGGAACCTGCTTCTATATCAGTGAGTAAATTTTGTAAGCCTAATAAAAGATTTTTCCCATGGCTTTGAATGGTTTCAGCTAAGAGCTCAGGATTAGTTTGTAAAAAGTTAGCAGGGGATAGGGCATCTAAATATTGCCTTGTAAAAAATTGGATTTTGCGAGCAAACTTTTTATCACCATAATCCATATGTTCTAATAAAGAGTTAATATGCTCACTTGCCAAAATATAGTGCTGACTCATAAAGTTAAAAAAAGGATTTTTCACCCATTCATCACTGGCAAATCGCTTATCAGTAATAGGAAGGGCTTCACCTTTTATCCAGTATTGAAATTGCGCCTCAGCAAGGCTATAGGCATCTTTCCAATAGTTTGCTTGCATTTCTAGTAAGGATTCGGGATTTTTTAACATGGCCATAATGAGCGTTTGAAGATCAGAGGTTAACTCCATATATTGAGTTAATACTTTGGTGATTTCGGTAGGCTCATTTTTGATATTGGACATAATATGTAAGCTTTTTTCACCAATACTTTGTAAAAGTGAGCCAATTTCATTCTGTTCAGTTGTCATCCCGTCTCCTAGAACCAATCATTATTTATGCCTATCACTTCTTTTGCTAAATCCCTTTAACATTACAGATTCAATATAGCATTTTATATATTTATATCCAGCACGAAGACAAAAGCTTGCAGTGTTAAATGAAAGAATGCGTGAATGTTAATTGGGGCGGTCGGTAATGTTCACGAAAAAAAACAAGATTTTTCTCATGTCTGGTGTGGGGATACTTGACATGTTCAAATAGATGGTTTCTGATGATATTGCTAAAAGAAATGTTGTAAAGGATTGAAATAATTTAACTTTTAAGGAAAAAAGATGACATTATTTAAACGGTTGGCAGCTGAGTTTCTAGGCACTTTTTGGTTGGTTTTAGGTGGTTGCGGAGCTGCAGTGCTGGCAGCTAAATTCGCTGATGTAGGAATTGGCTTATTAGGTGTTGCCTTTGCTTTTGGCTTAACAGTATTAACAATGGTTTATGCGCTTGGTCGTATTTCAGGTGGTCATTTAAACCCTGCTATCTCCTTAGGTCTTTTTGCTGGTGGTCGTTTTAGCGGTTCTGATTTAATTCCTTATATAATTGTCCAAGTTCTCGGTGGAATCGCTGCTTCTTTCCTCTTATATTTTATTGCCAGTGGTAAAGCTGATTTTAGTTTAGTTAATGGTTTTGCTAATAATGGTTATGGTGAACATTCACCTGGTGGCTATTCGATGTTAGCTTGTTTCGTTACTGAAATGGTGATGACTTTTATGTTTTTAATAGTTATTTTAGGCGTAACTGATTTGCATGCACCCAAAGGTTTTGCTCCATTAGCGATTGGTCTTGCTCTTACTTTGATTCATCTTATAAGTATTCCTGTTACTAACACCTCTGTGAATCCTGCTAGAAGTACAGGTCCTGCTTTAGTGATGGGGGATTGGGCAATTTCTCAATTATGGATGTTCTGGGTAGCTCCTTTTGTTGGCGCTATTTTAGCTGGTTTAGTCTATCGTTGCTGCTTTAACGATAATGATCATGATCACATTTAATTGCTTACAAAAGCCCATTTTATAGGAAAGAGTAAAATGGGCTTGTTATTTCTTTGAATAATATTGTTTAATTCTTCACCTTTTTCCCTTTTCAGCGTTATAATTACTCCTTTTATCTTGATTATCGTTGCATGCGCCTTAAGCAATTAAAATTAGCCGGATTTAAATCCTTTGTTGACCCCACTATTGTGCCTTTCCCCAGTCAATTAGTTGCTGTGGTGGGTCCCAATGGTTGTGGTAAATCAAATGTGATTGACGCTGTCCGTTGGGTTATGGGTGAGAGTTCAGCTAAGAACCTGCGTGGCGAATCGATGATTGATGTCATTTTTAATGGTTCATCGCAAAGGAAGCCAGTAGGGCAGGCCTCAGTCGAATTGGTTTTCGATAATAGTTTAGGTAAATTAGCCGGACAATATGCCTCTTATCAAGAGATTTCCGTTAAACGTGTAGTGACCCGTGATGGTGATTCCTCTTATTATCTCAATAATAGTCGTTGTAGGCGCAAAGATATTACTGATATTTTTCTTGGTACAGGTGCAGGTACTAAAGGCTATTCCATCATTGGCCAGGGCACTATTTCACGTATTGTAGAAGCAAGGCCTGAAGAGTTGCGTGCTTTTTTAGAAGAGGCTGCCGGTGTTTCTAAATACAAAGAACGACGTAAAGAAACCAAGCTTCGAATTGAACATACTCGCGAAAATTTGGCGAGAGTAGCCGATATAAGGGAAGAGTTAGATAAGCAATTACAGCGTTTAGATAGGCAAGCAAAGGCTGCTAATCGTTATAAAGAATTAAAAACAAAGGAACATCTCTATAAGGCTGAAGTCTTAGCCTTCAAATGGCAGGCTGTAACGGAAGAGCAGAAGGCCAAGAAAGAAAAAATTAATTATCTTGCAATGAAATATGAAGAGCATCAGGCGCGTGCCACGGATGCCTATAAACAATCCGTGCAATTACGTGAAATTTTACAAGATAAAAATGAAGCCTTTCAGAATTTACAGGCGATTTTTTATCAAATAGCCACGGAAATTGCTCGCTTGGAAGAAAATATTAATCTTAAAACCTTAGAAAAAAAGCGCCTGCTTGATGATAAATCAATTATGCAAGAAGAATGGCAGCAATCAGAAAAACAATTGAAAGATGATGCAGAAAATCTTGTTTTAAGCATTGAAATGTTGGCGAATCTTGAGCTAAGTCTGAAGGCAAAAGAAAGGGAGTTTAAACTGCTAGAAGAAACATTTAGCCAGCAAGAAAAAGAGGAAAGGGAATGGAATTTAAGTTTTGAACAAAATCAAAAAACAATTGCTAATCTTCTTAGAGAAATTGAACTGCAAAAATTAAAACTTGAGCATCTTCGTGCTAATAATGAAAAGAATCTGCTTCGCATAGAAAAGCTCCATAATGAATTAAATAATCTGGGCACTGAAAATTTAAATCTTCTTTTAGATGAAGAGGAAGAAGTCAGGGAAGAAGAAAATGCTAAATCTTTAGATAACGTTCAAGGTTCAGTCAGATTTGAAAATGTATTTTTCAGCTATCGT
>JAIUOG010000156.1 GCA_020161725.1 Pseudomonadota bacterium | reverse complement strand
CATCTTAGCCACTAAATCTTCTTTTAAGAATAAAGAACAGGGCGATAAGCTTATTGCTATTCTTGCTTTAGTTGGTTTAGTCGATTTACCGATTATTCACTATTCAGTCTATTGGTGGAATTCCCTACATCAAGGTTCTACCCTCACTGTTTTTGCTAAACCTAAAATTGCCCTAACAATGCTTTATCCCTTGTTATTGTCTTTACTAGGATTTGCTTTTTATTCTGCTTGGGTTTTAATAAAAAATGCAAGATTAGAAGTGCTGCAACGTGATTATAGACAAAATTGGGTTAAAAAAATGATAGGAGAGAATGCATGATCTCTTTTCTTAATTGGTTAAAAATGGGTGGCTATTTTCCTTATATTTGGCCTGCCTATGGTTTTGCACTCCTCATTTTAGGTTTAAATTTATGGGCCTTACGTATAAAAAAAATAAAAACAAAGGAAAAATTACAAGCATGGTTTAAGAGACAAGAATATGAATCCCGTTCGTAAGCGAAAATTATTTTTTTTCCTATTTGCTCTCGTTGTTCTTGCTGTAGTTTCAGCGCTAATTTTGTATGCGCTTCGCCAAAACATAAACCTTTTTTATTCACCCTCGCAGGTTAAAACAGCTGAGATTTCACCTAAAACACGTATTCGTGTAGGGGGTATGGTGGAAAAGAATTCGGTATCAAGAGATAAAGAATCTCTTTTTGTCACCTTTAAGCTTACTGATTATAAAAATACGATTGAAGTTAGCTATAAGGGAATTTTGCCTGATCTTTTCCGAGAAGAGCAGGGTATCGTTGCTTTAGGGCATCTTAAAGATAAGCAGCATTTTGTTGCTGATGAAGTCTTAGCTAAGCATGATGAAAATTACATGCCGCCTGAGGTAAAACAAACTTTACAAAAAAGTTAGGATTTTTTAAGCATGATCGGTGAAATTGGTTTATTTTCCCTAATACTGGCTTTCTTATTTGCCTCTTTATTATCTATTATTCCTACCATTGGGCTTATTAAAAATAAACCTGATTTAATTAAGACAGCTCCATTTTACACAGTTGGTCAATTTGTCTTTGTTGCAATAGCCTATCTTTGCCTGACAATTGCCTTTTTACAAAATGATTTTTCTGTAAGCTATGTTATGGCTAATTCGAGCTTAAGCCTTCCTTGGTTTTATAAGCTTTGTGCTGTTTGGGGCGGGCATGAAGGTTCAATGCTTTTATGGGTTGCCATTTTATCATTATGGATGCTTGCAGTATCCTTTCTGTCTAACAATTTAGATGAAGAAATAAGGGTAAGAGTTTTAGTTGTCTTAGGCGCTTTAAGCGTAGGATTTATCTTATTTTTATTAACAACGTCTAATCCTTTTGCCCGCCAATTCCAAATTTTAAACAGTGAAGGGCGAGATTTAAATCCTTTACTACAAGACCCTGGTTTTCTTTTTCACCCACCTATGCTTTATATGGGCTATGTTGGTTTTTCAGTGGCTTTTGCTTTTGCTATTGCAGCTCTTTGGCTTGGGAGAGTGGAGCCAAACTGGACTAAATGGACAAGACCTTGGACTTTGGCTGCCTGGTGCTGTTTAACAGCTGGTATTACTTTAGGAAGTTGGTGGGCATACCGAGAATTAGGCTGGGGTGGCTGGTGGTATTGGGATCCGGTTGAAAATGCTTCTTTTATGCCTTGGCTTGTGGGAACTGCCTTATTCCATTCTTTGGCTGTCAGTGAAAAAAGGCAGCAATTTAAAGCTTGGACGATGCTGCTTGCCATCTCTGCTTTTTCTTTAAGTTTAGTTGGCACTTTTTTAGTTCGTTCAGGTGTTTTAACCTCTGTACATGCTTTTGCTGTTGATCCTGAGCGTGGTCTTTATATCCTTATTTTCCTTTGTATTGTCATTGGAGGTTCTTTGAGCCTATTTGCCTTTAGGGCACAAACCTTACAAAGAACAGAAAACCCAGGCTTATTTTCAAAAGAATCGGCGCTACTTTTAAATAATGTATTTTTAACAGTAGCCATGTTAACTATCTTGATGGGAACAGTTTATCCCTTGCTTATTGATGGTTTAGGCTTAGGCAAACTTTCTGTTGGCGCTCCTTATTTTAACGCGGTCTTTGTTCCTTTAATGGTGCCTTTACTTATACTGATGGGCTTTGGTGTTCATCTTAATTGGCAAAAAGATAAACCCTTAAAAATAGTTTCAAGATTAAAATTTATTTTTATTTTCTGCCTTATTGCCCCTCTTTTATTCCTTTATTTTTGGGGTGGAGCAATTCATTTTTATAGTTTTTTAGGGCTTAGCCTTGCCCTTTGGATTATTGCCGGGACTTTGAAATTAGTTTTATTAAAAGTCAAAGATCAATCTTTAAAATATACCAAACAAGCGTTCTTTGGCATGGTCATAGCCCACTTAGGTGTTGCTGTAACGGTGATTGGTATAAGCCTTTCAACTGGCTATGGTATTGAAAATGATTTAAAAATGGCGCCAAACGAAGAGGCAAGCTTAGCTGGTTTTAAGATTCGTTTTATGCAAGAAGAGCCCTTAAATGGCCCTAATTATCATGGTACTAAAGCGATTTTTACTATTCAAAAAGCAAAGGGTAAGGAAACTAAAATGCTTTATCCTGAGAAACGAATTTATAACGTAGGGCAAATGCCAATGACTGAATCAGCTATTGATGTTAACCCCTTTCGAGATCTTTATATTGCTTTAGGTGAGCCTTTAGATAAAGGAGCCTGGTCAGTGAGGCTTTATTATAAACCCTTTATCCGTTGGATATGGGCCGGCGGCTTTATGATTTTAGCAGGGGGGCTTTTAGCTCTTACTGATAGGCGCTATTTTCGCTTGCGAAAAGAGGCGAAGTTAGGCAATTTAAATGAGGCTAAGGCATGAAAAGTTTCTGGCGTCTTATCCCCATTTTTTGTTTTGCACTATTAGTGCTCTTTTTTTGGAAAGGATTGAAATTGGAGCCCCATAAATTACCTTCTTCACAAATAGGTAAGCCACTCCCTCAATTTGAATTACAAAGCCTTAATGGTGAGGGGCAATTCTCAAATGAATTATTTAAAGGTAAAACTGTTTTATTAAATGTTTTTGCGAGTTGGTGTGCTGCCTGTATGGATGAGCAAAGTTTCTTAATGCATTTATCCAGAGGTTCTATTCCCATTTATGGCCTCAATTATAAAGATAAACAACAAAATGCCTTAGCTTGGTTAAAAGAATGGGGTAACCCCTATAAAAACGTGGGTGAAGATAGGGAAGGAAGAGTCGCTATTGATTTAGGTGTATATGGTGCGCCTGAAACCTTTCTAATTGATAAGAATGGTATTATTCGCTACCGGCATGTTGGTGTTTTAAATGAACAAAATTGGGACAAGGAATTTCTCCCTTTAATTAAAGAACTTGAAGCGAGTAGTTAATGAAACTAAATATCTTTCTTTTGTTTTTTTTAATCACTAAACTTGTTTTTGCAAGCCCAATTTACCCTTTTAATACTACGAAGCAAGAGGCTCAATTTAATCATCTATTGACCGAACTTCGATGCCTTGTCTGTCAAAACCAGGATTTAGCGAATTCAAATGCGGGTTTAGCTAATGATTTACGAGCGCAGGTTTATAATTTGGTCATCGATGGTAAAACAGACAGTGAAATAATCAATTATTTAACCGAACGTTATGGCGATTTTATTTTATTTAAACCACCTCTAAAATCCATCACAGCCATGCTATGGTTTGGCCCAGCTATTTTTTTATTGCTCGGTCTTTTCATTTTTTGGCGAACTTCAATAGTGAATAAACATGAATGAATGGTTGTTAATAGGAGCCTTTGGTTTCCTTATTTTTATGGCATTAAGCTTTGTTATTTATCCTTTATGGAAGGCAAGAAAGCTCCTTTCTATGCTTATCCCTCTTTTTCTTGTAGCTTGTTTTTTTTCCTACAAGGAATGGGGCGCTTTTAATGATTGGCAGGGTTATCTACAAAAGGAAGAGAGAAATAAGCAAGTTTTAGCGGTTTTAAAAACAGTAAAATCAAAGTCAGAGCTTATAGATAAATTAAAAATGCGCTTAAGACAACAACCAGAAAGTGCCAAAGGTTGGTATTTATTAGGTCGCCTTTATAGCAGTGAGTCCGATTGGTTAGAGGCAAAAAATGCCTTTTTAAAAGCGCATACTTTAAATCCCAAAAGTGAAAGAATGGCCGTTAATTATGCTCAATCCTTATGGCAGTTAAATAACCAAGTTTTTGATGAGCAAGTTCGTACCCTTTTTAAAGAAGTTTTATTAAAAAACCCTAATCAACCTGATTCTTTAGCCATGCTTGCTATGGATGCTTTTAATAACAAAGATTATGAAAAGGCAATTAGTTATTGGCAGCATTTATTAAAACTCATGCCCGCTGGTTCTAAAGAATCCTTGATGATTAAAAAAGCTATTGCAAAGGCGGAAGAGCGTATAATAAATTAAGCTAAGCGGATAGTTCACTGCATAAACTTAATAGCCAAGCAGAAATGGATGCCCGCCTTCGCGGGCTGATGAATCCCCTCAAATTTGTTAAAAATAATTGCAGTAAAATCGTGATAATGATCTAATTCTACCAGAATGTTTATTGAGGATAATTTATGGAA
>JAIUOG010000155.1 GCA_020161725.1 Pseudomonadota bacterium | reverse complement strand
ATATTTTCTCTCTTTCCTCTGAATTAAAATACTCTGATTTGTCTTTTATATTTAAACCAGTACCTTCAGCAAGACGCATTATTTGAAAAATCTGTGTTTTATCTTCCTGTTTAGCCAATACTGCTGTTTCAATTAAAAAAACATAATCACCAGCATTCGTTGACGCCAAAAAATCATGGGCCTCAATTTCATGCATCGTATCGAATAGTACAGAACCTCGTTCAATAGGTTGTTTAAAATGGCTTGCTAGCTCTTTTGAATCTAGTATTTCTCTTAATGCCTTAAATTCACCATTGTCATATACCAACCTTACAATAGAAAAGGTACCTGTTCCTATTTGATTGACACCATTAAGGGGTAATCTTTTAGCTAATAAAGGAAAACTCTTCGCCAGCTCTTTTTTATCAGTCTCAGTGATAGAAGGAAGAATAAAAATTATTTTGCCTCCTATTTCAATTGTTGCTGTTTGTGCTGAATAAGTGGAGTTGCGTGATAAGAGCTTGGGAAGCTCTGCTTCTAAATCATACATTTGCTGTTCAGAAGCAAAGGATGCATTCCGAGTTAGACTTTTATCTTCTTTGGGGATTAGCGAAGTTTGTGAAAGAGGATTTTCTTTTGGCATCACTTTTTCCTTATTGCCTTAGACATCTAAATAGATTGTACAAATTCAAGTAAAAAGTCTACAACTTGTTCAAATAATTTAGATGGCAATAGGGAAAGAGACTATTAAATTAACTAAATATCTTTCTCTTTGTTTTTGTCTTGCTGACTTTTAAATTGTTTCCAATCAGCATCATTTTCAAAAATATACTTACAAGCTTGTTCAATAAAATAATCGCGAAAGCGAATATCTGCCCATAGGCAGTATTCGCTAATTTCATTAAATACTTTCTCATTCATTCGAATACGAAATTGTATTTTTTTATCTGGACCTTGTTCGCGAGTAATAAGCATTGAAATTTTCTCCAACAATGCAACTAAATTAATTGATTAAAATGACTATTTCTATTCTGATAAGGCGCTTCGCTTTCAATCTCAATTCGATTATTCAATTGACTACAAAGTTCTTTATTAACATAAACAGATAGAATTTCTTTATCTTGTAACTGATAAACGAATTTTACATCAAGATCTTTTTGAAATAAATCATGAATATAATCATCTGAACAAGCATTTTCTTCAATAATAATTTTATTTTTATCTTTTATATTAAGTGCCTTAGACAAATCCATGTCTTTAATCTTATAAAGATAGGTAACCGTCATATCTTTTAGAATAATTTGATTTAATTCGGTCTTTGAATCAACCATCACAGGCAAACCCTCATTTAAAGTTTGTGTGTCAGAAGAATAAGTATTTAAAGAAAAAAGAATCAGAATTAATCCTGTTTTATGAATCCAAAATTGTTTTAGGATGGATGGCATTTTCATATTCCCTCCCTAATTTATAAAGTAATGCTAGAAAAATACTAAGAGACGGTAGCCATTAAGGCTACCTAAATGATTTATTAGTAGTTGATAGTATAAAGAACTTTTCCAGGCATTCTTATTTTATCAGCAGAAAGTGAGCCTTCTTTGGTATTATCAACATGCTCACAAATCAAGCCTTTATTCTCTAATGAGAAGTTAATTTTAACTTCTTTAACAGGTAAAGAGATAGTATCAAAAATTAAGGTACCTTTAATTTTTCCATTCTCATTTTGAACGGCATTAACAGTAAAAGTTTCTTCCGATTTTGAATTTAATTTTTCAATGCCACCAGGCTGAATATTTGCCCCCTGTAGGCTTATCTTTCTTGCGATAAGATCATCTGACAAATTATTTTTAACTTTGATTTCAAAACCCTCACAGGAATTTCCAGCCTGAGCTAAGCCTGCAACTAATAAAGAACTTAAACTTAGTAATTTTAATTTATTCATTTAAATCTCCTTTTTATGGCTGCGGTTAAAACAAAAACTAACAACAGAAAAAGCAACCATTTTTGTCACAACAAATGTGACACTTATTACCTTATAAAATCGTGACAGAAATGTCAAACATGAAAATTAAAAACTAAAGAAAAAATGTTTTAAAATAAACGCCATTCATTAACTAGGTTGTTTAATCTAAAATTATTGCTTAATAAAGACTATAATTGTAATCTGATCTAATCTTCCAAAAAATAATAAAAATGATGCGCTTATTGCAAAACAGATTACGGTTTTTATCCATTCCATTCTTTGTTTTTGCAATGGCGCAATTTTCTATAGCCGAATCTTTAGCTCCCTTTATTGAAAACCAAAATGGTTTACAAAATTCGAATACTTATAGTTTTAAAGAACTCAATTGGGATGATAGCTTAAGTCTTAATGGTTATAAGCCAAGCTATACTTTTTATTTACCGATTGCCAAAGAAGCTAATATTAAAAGTGCTACCCTTCACTTAAAGTTAAATTTTTCGCCTCAATTGTCCGAGGGTTCAAGATTAGATTTAAAATTTAATAATCGATTAATTCAAAGTATTGCTTTATCCAATACCTCTCAATACGATATTGATTTGCCTCTTGTAGACCTCAATGAAAATTGGCAGGCCTTAAATTTTTCAGCCTATCTTCAGAGCTCTAAAAACCTATGTGACCCCAATCTTTGGATTTATATCTCTCCTGAAAGTAGCTTAACTATAAATACGCTAAAAGAACCTTTTAAAGGAACTTTAAACCAACTACCCTCTCCCTTTTTAGACCCAACTGCGATAAAACCTGTTCCCACAACCTTGGTTCTACTCAATAACCAAAGCCCTTTCCATTTATTTAAACTTGCTTTCAAATTGGGTTTAAACGCAGAGAACAGCAAGGTTGATTTAATCGCAGCCCCTATTAGCGAATTTAATCAACAACAAAAAAGAAATTTAATTGCCATCGGAACAAAAGAACAGCTATTAAATAATAATGATTTACAATTAAATGATTTTTTGGAACAAAATGATATAAAAGATGCTATTGATAATAAGGCAAGCGTCTTAGTTTTAAATCCGTCCCCACTCGATACCGCCTATGCTTCTTTAACTTTCACAGCGAAAGAAGAAGCTACCCTTGATAATCTTATAAGCTCTTTTTTAACACCTGAATTTAATTCTTTATTAGCAGGCAATGTAGCGATTATCGATGAATTTAAAATAGATAATAAAAAGAAAACCATAGGTGATTGGTACAAAGTTTCGCTGAAGGAATTAAACTATGAAAATCAAAGTGTTACGGGACTAGGAAATCATCGCTTAAGTTATAGTATTCCTCTTCCAAATGATAGAATACCTCACAAAGCAAAGATTAAAACACTAATTACAGCACCTGTATTAGAAAACAAAGATTATTCTAATATTACCCTTTTAGTAAATAATCAAAAGCAAGACTCTCTAAGATTAGATAATGAACATACAGCCTGGCAGGTAGAAATTGATAATAGCGCTTTGAAGCCGGGTGTGAATCAAATCGACTATCTTATTGATTTACATTTAGAAAAAGAACAATGCACAAGACAGAATTATGAGGAAATCTGGGCTACCATTCATGCAGAAAGCGTATTTGAAACATCATTTTCCTCTGAGTTCCCCTTAGCAATGCTAAATCAATTACCTGTTCCCTTTTCAAATGATTTAACCGTCGTTCTACCTAATGATTTAAATGATAACCAATTGAAAAAATTAACCGATTTATTTTTTAAATTAGGGCAATTATTTGAAGCAAATCCAATTCGCTTTAATCTTATCAGTGCTAAAGATAGCGATGAAGAATTCATACGTCACAATAATGTTATTCTCCTAGGTACAGCTAAAAATAATAATTGGATTAATTTTGCGCTACCTTATATGCCAGTTAGCTTAACTGAAAATACAAGAAGCTTAAAATCCGATGACAAGGAAATCAAAGTGAGAACCAAGCAGGCGACTGGTCTATTAGAATTGATGCCTTCGCCTTGGACTGAAAAAAAAGCGATTTTGCTTATCGTAGGCAACAATGAAGATGGACTTAAATTGGCAATTGATGCATTAATAAAAGATGAAACACGTAATAAACTTAACGGCAATATTGCTTTAGTTAATGCAGATAAAACGACTGAAACCTTTAATAGCTACGACAATCGCTATATCAACCTACAACATCGTGCTGAAATTTATTTCAAAAATAAAGTAAGAAATATTTTTTATTATCTAGAAAATCACCCTCAGATTTTTATTTATTTACTTGCCTTAGCTGTTCCTCTAGTTATTTTCTTGCGTCGCAGGAAAAAATAAAGGAGGCTTATGTCTAAAACTAAGGCTATTTATCAATTTTTTCAGGATAGAAAAAGTAAAGGTAATAAGTTAATTACCTTCACTCTTTTTTTACTCGCTACTATGCAAGCTCATACAAAGGAATTAAACCCCAAAGATATTTTTCCATTAACTGATAATCTTATTAAACCCACCCAATATTGGTTAAATTCAAATAAGCCATACCCAACCAATGCCTGGTTTATTAATCTTATGCTTGATAGAAAACCAGAAGAGCCCTCTCTAGCAGTCAATATTTTTCCTTATTTAATGAGTATATCGAATAAGGGAATTAGCCTCAGTTATGCAAGTCCCTATTTTTATGCAGAACCCAATTACCCAAC
>JAIUOG010000154.1 GCA_020161725.1 Pseudomonadota bacterium | reverse complement strand
TTCTCTAGATAACATTTTAGGTAAAAACAAAAGCGACAATGTAGATAAAGATGCGAAGGCGCATCCTGACCTTCCAGGAATGAAAAAAGCCATTGGAGATGCACGCGAAATTGTTAAACAAAATGCCGCTGCAGAAAAAGAAAAAGAGGCAAAAGCAGCAGTCGATGGGCCTAAAGTAAAATAAAGAAAACTAAAGGCTATTGTTAAAAAACAATAGCCTTTAGTTTAGCTAAATTTAACTATAAACATTCAATTAAACCACTTAATTTTCCTATTTAAAATCAATAAATTCTGTTATTTTTATAGAAAAAATAATAAGAATAAGCATGAGCTTAAAAAAAATCATCAAACAAGCTTTTTTTATTTCTATAATTGCCATTTTAGTAATAGTCTTTATTTGGTTTTTGCTAAACATTGTTTTTAAAAAAACAGCTGTACCAGAAACACCCCCTTCTATCATCCATGATGAAAGAGGCATTATTATCCCGGAACAATCACCTTTACGCCAATTCATAAAAACAGAGCCTATCCATTTACAGCTAATTTCATCTCCCTTTATTTTACCTGCTGTTGTAGAAGCGGATCCTGCAACCATGGTCAAAATTATTCCTCCCGTTGCAGGACGGATTATGACGTTAAACAAACGTCTAGGTGATTCCGTTAAAGCGAATGATATTTTATTTACCTTGGATTCCGGTGATTTTGCTGCGGCCTCTAGTGATGTAGTGCGTGCTCAATCAGCCTTAACACTGGCTAAAGAAAATTATGCACGTCAACAACGTTTAAGCCGTTCTGATATTAGTGCAAGACGTCTATTACAAGAAGCACGTAATGATTATGAACAAGCCCAAAGTGAATTAGCCAGAGCAACTGCCCGTTTAGCTGCCTTAAAACAAGAAATAGAACCGAGCACAACTAATTCAAGTCAATTAATTGTTCGCTCCCCTTTACCAGGCAAAGTAGTTGAATTGAATGGCGCTTTAGGTGGTTATTGGAATGATACAACAGCACCTATCATGATTGTGGCTGATTTATCGACAGTCTACATTAAGGCAAGCGCTCAAGAAAAAGACTTAAACCATATTTATCTAGGGCAAGATGTTGAAATTATTCCAGATGCTTATACCAGCCGTTTACATGCTAAGGTAAATTATATAAGCGCTCTTTTAAATCAAGCAAGTAGAACCGCGGATATACGCATGCTTTTTAAAAATAACCAAGATGAAATTTTAAAACCCAATATGTTTGCAAAAACTGTTTTTTTAAGCCAGCCTCATCAGGGTATTTTACTTCCTTTGACTACAGTCATTCAAAGAGGTTTTGACGCTATCGTTTTTGTTGAGGTAGCCCCCTGGCAATTTGAACCTCGCATCGTCAAAACCGGCACACAAATTGGCAATAAAACAGAGGTTATCTCAGGTTTAAATCCTAATGAAAAAGTAGTGGTCAGAGGAGGCATTGTCCTCAATGATTGAGAGTTTTGTTCGTCAATGCTTTCACCGCCGCGGCATTGTCGTTCTTGTTTTTATATTTATTGCCCTTTTCGGTATCTACTGCTGGACTCAGTTGCCGCTTGAAGCCTATCCTGATATCGCCCCAACTACCTCGCAGGTCATAACTCAAGTTAATGGTCTTGCGGCAGAAGAAGTTGAGCAACAAATTACTATTCCCTTAGAGCGTGAGATTATGGGAACGCCTGGTTTATCTATCATGCGTTCTCGAAGTACCTTTGGGCTTTCTTTAATTACCGTTATTTTTGAAGATGGGGCTGAAAATTATTGGTCAAGACAACGGCTATTAGAACGAATTAATAATATTTCACTACCTTATGGCGCAACGCCAACCCTAGATGCACTTACATCACCTATTGGTGAAATTTACCGTTATACCTTACAATCAAGCACAAGAAGCTTACGAGAATTATCTGAATTACAATTTTGGACTGTCATCCCCCGTTTAAAACAAATACCTGGTGTCATTGATGTATCTAATTTTGGTGGGTTAACAACCCAATTCCTTTTGGATTTTGACCCAATTAAACTGGCTAAATATAAATTATCTTTAAACGATATTATTGTTGCCATTAATAATAACAATATGAACGCGGGTGGCAGCATCATGAATCGAGGCGAACAAGGTATTGTTGTTCGCGGTGTAGGCCTTATTCATAATTTAAATGATTTTGCTAATATTGAAGTTACCGAAAGCAATGGGGTTCCTGTTCTTTTAAAGGATATAGGTACCGTTACGCTTGGTAATAAACAAAGACAAGGTATTGTCGGTAAAGATAATGATCCTGATGTCATCGAAGGTATTGTGCAATTATTAAAAAATACCAATCCTTCTGATGTGTTAACTAATGTACATCATACAGTCGATGATTTAAATAACCATGTATTACCCAAAGATGTAAAAATCGTACCTTATTTAGATAGATCTTTTTTAGTTAATGCCACTGTCCATACAGTAAGCAAAACCTTAATGGATGGTATTATTATGGTGAGCTTTGTTCTTTTATTTTTCTTAGGCAGTTTTAGAGCAGCAGCTATTGTAGCGCTGACCATTCCCCTATCATTACTTATCGCTTTTATCTTAATGTATTATTTTGGAATACCTGCCAATCTACTCTCCTTAGGCGCTATCGACTTTGGTATTTTGGTGGATGGCTCTATCGTTGTTATGGAAAATATTTTGCGAAGGCGAGAAGCAGATGAGCATAGTATTTTAACGGAAGAAGAGGTCTTAAAAGCGAGCTTACAGGTAACTCAACCTATCTTTTTTGGTATATTAGTTATTATTACTGCTTATTCCGTTTTATTTGCCTTTCAGCAGATAGAATATAAATTATTTTCCCCTATGGCCTTTGCAGTAAGCTTTGCTCTCTTAGGGGCACTTTTAGCAGCCTTAGCTTTAGTTCCCGGTTTATCATATTGGGCTTATAGAAAACCAGTTAAAATTTATCATAATTCACTTTTGACCTGGATAATTCCTCGTTATGAAAATTTACTCCGTAAATTAATTGGTAAATCTAAATTAGTGTTGAGCCTATTCATAGGAACATTGGGTTTAGTCATTTTACTGGGATCAATGGTAGGCCGTGATTTTCTACCCTATCTTGATGAGGGTTCTATTTGGCTACAAGTGACTTTACCACCAGGCATTTCACTAGATGCTGCAAGTGAGATGGCCTCTGAAATTAGACAAGCGACACTTGAGTTTAAAGAAGTAGAACATGTAGTCACCCAAATTGGGCGAAATGATTCAGGAACAGATCCTTTTCCTCCCTCTCATATCGAAACCGCTATTACACTTCATCCTTATGATACCTGGAAATCAGGTTGGACCAAACAAGAATTAATCCAACATCTTTCTGATCGATACCAAAAATTAGCAGGTGTTCATACTGCCTTTTCACAACCCATGATTGATGGTGTTTTAGACAAAGTAGCTGGTGCCCATAGTGATTTAGTGGTTAAAATTTTTGGTAATAATCTTCCTGGAGTGCGAAAAATTGCTAATTCAGTAGTGAAGGTACTTAAAACTATTCCTGGCGCACAAGATGTCATTATTGATCAAGAACCCCCGATGACAGAACTTAAAATCGAAGTAAATAGACCTGCAATTGCACGCTTAGGCATTCCCATTAATGATGTCATGAATCTCATACAAACTGGTATTGGCGGCACACCCATTACCAAAATATATATCGAAGAACGAAGCTACGACGTTACAGCGCGCTTTAATGCAAGTACACGTGATAATCCAGGTAAAATTGCCAACTTATTATTAACAACCTCAGCAGGAGGCCAGGTTGCCTTAAGCCAAGTAGCGAATATTGAATTTGTGGAAGGCCAAACGACTATCACTAGGGAAATGAATAAAAGGCAGCTTACCGTTCGCCTGAATTTACGTGGCCGGGATCTCGTTTCCTTTACTGAGGAGGCGAAAAAACGCATCAGCAATGAAGTTCATTTTGACTCTAACCTTTATCAGCTAACCTGGGGTGGGCAATTAGAAAACCAACAACGTGCTCAAGCAAGATTAGCCATTATTATTCCTATGCTTTTAGGCCTTATGTTGATTTTGCTTTTCTCTCAATTTGGTAATTTACGTCAACCTGGTCTTATTTTATTAGCAGTACCTCTAGCCATGTTTGGCGGCCTTATTGCACTTTTATTAAGAGATATGACCTTAAATGTATCGAGCTCAGTTGGGTTTATTGCTCTATTTGGAGTAGCCGTTTTAAATGCCATTATTATGATTACTAACTTAAATCGTTGGTGTAAAGAACCTGAAGTGAGTTCTTTAAAAGAAGCCATTATTCATGGTGCCAAAGAACGTTTAAGACCTGTTTTAATGACTGCCACTGTGGCTGCAATTGGTATGCTACCTGCAGCAACCGCACATGGCTTAGGTAGTGATGTGCAGCGCCCTCTTGCAACAGTTATTGTGGGCGGCCTAATTTCAGCTACTGCACTCACATTAATTTTATTGCCGGCCTTATACTTTTGGGTTGAAGAATATGTCATTAAACGCCAAGCGAAAAAATCCGCCAAACAAAAGGGCAATGAATTATGATGCGGTTATTCCTTTTATTATGTTGCTTTGTCCTAGCCTCATGCAGAATGGGGCCTGATT
>JAIUOG010000008.1 GCA_020161725.1 Pseudomonadota bacterium | reverse complement strand
TGATCATCCTCTCAGACCAGCTACCGATCGTCGCCTTGGTAGGCTCTTACCCCACCAACTAGCTAATCGGACGCAGGCTAATCTTTCAGCGCCAGGCCATAAGGTCCCCAGCTTTGCTCTTCCGAGTTCATGCGGTATTAGCATGCGTTTCCACATGTTATCCCACTCTAAAAGGTATATTCCTACGCGTTACTCACCCGTTCGCCACTCGCCATCAACATAGCAAGCTATGTCATGCTGCCGTTCGACTTGCATGTGTTAAGCATGCCGCCAGCGTTCAATCTGAGCCAGGATCAAACTCTTCAGTTTAATCCATAAGCCAGTTATCTACCGACTTCAATCTTTTCTCAAAGCACTCATCAATCAAGCGCCCACACAGTTTGTCTATCCATTTTCTTAATCAGCAGAGCCTCAAGCTCAGAACGCACATTCTACTCATCCTGCGCTCCTTGTCAAATACTTTTTTTAAAAAAAATCACTTTTTTTAAAGCAAAGGCATTGTGTACCTTATATATGCATTTAAGTAAAATTTAGCTTTGAATTTACAAAACTAGAAAGAAAAAGGTTACAAAGAAATAATAAATGAATTTTATTATCGCACCTGTTTAATAGTAGTACATATATTAAAAAATGCAAGGCTCTAGCATATTAGCTTTTTTTTTGTTAATCTTCCCAGTTCAACGATGGTGGCTCTACTGGTCACCTCGCGACGAAATGTTACAAACCCCGTCAGGCCCGGAAGGGAGCAGCGGTAGTAACTCCTTCGGTCGCGGGTCCTGGCTTTTAGAGCTGCCTCCAACTTGTGAACATCTATGAGCTATCTTGCACTTGCACGTAAATGGAGGCCTCGAACCTTCTCTCAATTGCTTGGCCAAGAACATATCACTAAGGCCATCATAAATTCAATTAAACAAGATAGATTGCATCATGCGTATCTTTTTTCTGGAACAAGAGGCGTTGGAAAAACCTCTGTTGCACGTTTATTGGCAAAGGCTTTAAATTGTAGCAATAGAATTGAAGCGGAGCCTTGTCTGCAGTGTGAAAACTGCCTAGCCATAGAACAAGGTAGTTTTATCGATTTAATTGAAATTGATGGCGCATCTAAAACACGAGTCGAAGATACAAGAGAGCTTTTAGATAACGTACAATATAATCCAACTAATGCTCGCTTTAAGATTTATTTAATTGATGAAGTGCATATGTTGTCACAACATAGTTTTAATGCTCTTTTAAAAACACTGGAAGAGCCGCCGGCACATGTGAAGTTTTTGCTAGCTACAACGGAACCGCAAAAATTACCTGTTACCGTTCTATCGCGCTGTCTACAATTTAATTTAAAACATTTAACTGCTGAATTAATAGCTAAGCACTTAGAAGATATTTTAGTCCAGGAAAATATCTTATTTGAAAAAGAAGCTATACAGCTTCTTGCCTCGGCAGCGAAAGGCAGTATGCGAGACTCTTTAAGTTTGCTTGATCAAACTATTGCAACTATTGAAGATAAGCTAACTACATCCGAAGTTAAAAGAATTCTAGGCTATACTCAACAAGATTACGCAATTGCTCTATTAGCAGCCCTACAAGAATTGAATGCTGAAAAACTTATATCCATAAGTCGCTCTATTGCAGCTCAAGGTGGTCACTTTCGTTATGCTTTGGAAAGTTTGCTCGATTACTTACATCAATTAACGTTGATAAAACATCTCTCCAATAACAACAGCTTTATTCCTTTTAAAGAAGAGCTAAAAGAACTTGCTCCTCTAATTTCTAACGAAGATATCCAGCTATTTTATCAAATTGGCATTAAAGGTCTTGAAGAAATGCATTTAGCACCAAACCTCATGATTGGTTTTGAAATGGCTTTATTGCGTATGTTTAGCTTTAAGCCGGCAAATAAGGTAACCCCTCCCCCATTAGCGTTTAAAACAAATTCAAAAAAAGATGAAACGTTATCGGCTGAACTGCTTAGCACGACACCTCTGCCTATTATTGAAAACGGAGATAATTCGCCTGAATTAGCAATCATACAACCAGAAGAAACTATAGATAATGACTTTTTTTTACCTGAACCACCCACTTCCTCAATAGACAAAGATACTGCCATTGATAATTTAGAACCCTTTATTGCAGAAGAGACATTTATTCCGGCTCCTAAAATTATCAATGAAGAAGCTGAAAACCAATCGGATTTATTACCTAATTCAGATTTATCCTCAAACCAAGACTGGGCAAGCTTACTTAATAAGCTTAAATTAACAGGCCTTGCTTTAAATGCAGCAGAAAATGCTGAATTTGTTAGCCATTCAGAAAAAGAACTAATTCTTCGTGTATCACATGGGCATAGCTCTCTTTTCACACCAAAAGTTATTGAGCGATTAGAAGAAGCCCTAGCCAATTATTACAGTAAAAAAATTAAAATTTCTTTAAATCAGGATGGAAAAATAAACGATAGCCCTGCCCAACAAAAACAAATTGCGACAGGCCTTCGTTTGCAGAATGCAGAAAATGCTTTAAATGAGGATCCGCATTTTCAGCAGTTAAAACAGGCATTTTCAGCAGAATTGATCAAAAATTCTGTTGACTCCCTGGAAGATGAATTATAATCATAAATGAACCTATTATATTTTCTAACATAACATTGATTCTAGTGAGGCAAACATGGCAGGCATAGATATTAATAAAAATCTTGGCAATTTAATGAAAGAAGCCCAAAAAATGCAGCAACGCATGCAGGAAGCTCAACAAGAATTAACTAACCTTGTTGTCCTTGGTGAATCGGGTGGTGGAATGATTAAGATCAAAATGAACGGCCGCCACGATGTAAGTGAAGTGTTCATCAACCCATCATTGATGGATGATCCAGAAATGTTAGCAGATCTAGTTGCTGCTGCTATTAACGATGCTGTACGTAAAATTGAAAAAGCATCTAAAGATAAAATTAGTAAATTAACAGCAGGACTTAATATTCCTACTGATTTTATGAATGACGATAAAGAATAATAATGGAGCTCTTAAACCGTCTGACAAATGCATTAAGATGCTTACCCGGCATTGGTCCCAAATCGGCCCAACGTATGGTTTTCCATCTTCTGCAACACCAGCGTCAACGAGCTTTAGAACTTGCCTCTTGTTTAGAAGAGGCAATGAATTCTATTAAACATTGCACTCGTTGTAATAATTATACTGAGCATGATTTGTGTAAACTTTGCCAGGATCCTTCACGCGATATTCACACTCTTTGTGTCGTTGAAAGCCCTGCAGATATTTTAGCCATAGAACAAACAAGGGCATTTCATGGTTCTTATTTTGTCTTAATGGGAAAAATATCCCCTATAGATGGCCTTGGTCCTGAAGATATTGGCCTAAATGGGCTCAAACATTTAATTAGCCAACAAGAGATAAGAGAAGTTATTTTAGCATTAAGCCCAACAATTGAAGGACAGACAACTGCACATTTTATTCATGAATTATTAAGAACTTTCCCTGTTTCAATTAGCCAATTAGCTCACGGCATTCCAGCTGGTGGCGAGTTAGAATTTTTAGATGCCAATACAATTGGCTCGGCTCTTCGTAATCGCGCAGCCATAAAAGTAATCTAAAGCTAGACCCTGCTATTTGTTATCAGTTTATCTTCGACTATATTAAAAAGATTATCTAAATCCTCGCTTTGTTTTTTATTATTTGAGTCAGCATATAATTCGATAATACGTTTTATTGCCTTTATATTTCGCTCTCCTGGTTTTAAGATAGACGAGCTTAGCTCCCTATTATAAGGGTTTGTTTGAATTTTTCGCTCTAATAGCGCATTGCGAAGGGCTTCCATAATGGCATCTACAACATGATAAATCTCTTCAAATAAGTCCTTGTAGTTGATTGTTTCCTCACCTAAAGAAGGAATGTATGCTCCCTTAGATAAGGCTAATAAAATCCGCATTAAATAATTACTATCCTTATTTGTGAAATAGCCATATAAATCCAAACATTGTGTTGTAGTTAAGGGTTGATATATCACTTGAATTTTTAAAACAAATTTTTTATTTTCAATTTTTACATCCGAACTTAAAAAATTACGCTGTAAAGCCATACAGGTATCGATAAGTCGGTTAGGGTTAAACCAAAATTTATAAACTCGAAATAATTCATTCACCTTATTTAAGGTATCTAATTCTGAAGAATTAGCCAGATAACTAACTCGCCAATTTTTTATTGCCTCATATATGAATAATTTTATTTCCTCATCTTTTTCTAAACTAACGCCAGCTGGAAACTCATTGCCATGAAACAAATAATCCTTAAAATCACCTATTTTACGCAAAGACAAATTAGTACCGACGACTTGATGAATTCTTTCAATAAAATAGTGCATCATTGTTAATCTTGCACGAACAGAAATTAATTTTTCTGCATAAATTGGTTCATTAAAAAGCTGTTCTGGATTAAATTTATAATAAAATAAATTATTTACATAAAGAATAAATTCTGGGTTTACAAATAAATCAGCTAAGTTTAATAATTCCTCATCTTTTAATTTTGCAATTAATCCTAAACTTAAAATTGCATTTTCATTCAGATCATTAGCAAAATTAACTACCGATACAAACCATTTTTCTGGTGAATCAATTTTTATTAGATCTTGTAAATTAATTGATAAAGCAACTTTTGTTTCAATTAAGTTCTCCTCTGCATGAAAATTCAACAAAAGGGATTCCAAATAAGAATAATAGCCTTTAAGTTCATTATAGTATTTAATTTCCTCATCCTGAGTAGCTAATATTTTAATTTCTTCTCTTAAGGCTTGAATACATGCGTAGCAACGTGCAGGCGTATCCCCACACAATAAAACAGACTCTTTTGATGGGGTAGAGGGGTTTAATATTTTTAATAATTTTTCATAATCCTTTGCTATTTTTGCAGCAATTATACCTGCATCTTTAGTATTTAAATGCTTTGTTTTAGAATCAAACATTAATCTTTTTAGCGTAGTTTCATGATATTTAATATCATATTTTATGACGGCTTTAAGATGCGTTTGTTCGCTCACGAAATGATTTGCAATCCAATTGAATTCTTGCATTCCCTATTCTCCCGAGCAGCTTTTATCTTCTCTGCCTAAAATGAGAATAGCATTTATTTGAACCAAATGCACAAAATAAAAACAAAATAAGATTTGTTATTGATAATTAGGATGATTTAGTTGGCGAAGCAATGCATCGCCAACTAAGTTTGGACGAATTAACCATTACTTCCATCATCGGGCAATACGCGAGTATGTTTGCCATAAACGACTAGAATATGTTGTTTAACTTTTAACTTTAAATCTTCAGCTTGAGCTACAGAAATAATTTTTCCTGAGTTTAATTTGATTACGTAAACAAACCCTTTGCCACCATCAATAAAATCACTACCAGGGGCTGCAGAAGTACTCTGCGCCTCTTTATTGCGAAAAGTCACTGCTCTTTTAGAAATAATAACACCCGCTGCTACTTTTTTAAGCTTACCCACTTCAGCAACATCATAATCACTTGGTGGTAATTCTTTACAAGCACTAAGGTAAAGGCAAAGTATTAAACTGGTTATTTTGATTAAATTATTCATAACTTACCCCATAAAAAAATACAGGGGCATTCTACAAACTAGCCTCTGGCTTTACCATAGCTTTATGAAAATAAAGACTATGAAATATTAAAAAGTGTCTTCTAATCAAAATGGGGTATAATGATTATTTGGCCTACGAAGGGTGTTGTTTTGCTGGAAACACAATCACATCTAATTATTATTGATAAAGTTGCGCCCTTAGCTGATTTTATAGACTATTTTGCTAAATTTGGTATAAAAATTATTCACAAATCGTCTATAAATGAGCTCTTTTCTATTAAGATAAAACCAACTGCCTTATTAATTGACACAAATGTTTTGGATAACCCTAATTCTTTAGCAACTCTCTATCAACAATTTATCGTGCCACTAATTGTTACTTCTGAAGAAGTAAATGACAATAATTGTATCCAAGCACTAGAGCAAGGAGCTGATGTTTTTTTATTAAAACCATTAAATCCACGAGAAATACACGCAAGAATTAGTGCCATTTCTAGAAGAGTTTCTTTGTCCTTAAAAGGTCACGATAAAGACAAGGAATTTTTAAGTTTTGCCGATTGGGATGTCTACACCTCTTCTCGGCAAATTTTTAATAACCATTCAAAAGAAGAGCTTTTTTTAAGTACGGGTGAATATGAGCTGCTATTAGCCTTTTTAAAACAGCCAGAACAGATTTTAGATAGAGAATTTTTATCTCAATTAACCAAAAGCAGTGATTTATCGCCTCTCGATAGACGCATCGATGTGCAAATTAGTCGATTAAGACAAAAAATAGAAAAGGACGCTAAAAAACCGTTATTAATCAAGACCATACGTAACTCAGGTTATTTATTTACCGCCAAAGTAATAAGCCACAAAGACAGTAAATAATTATTTTTTTGTCTTAGCCATACGAATTGTTTTAATTGTATTATCACTGACTTTCAAAATTTCTATCTGGTAATTGTCAATTTTTAGGCAACATTCGGCCGGTGGTATATAGCCTAAATATTCAATAATAAGCCCACTTAAAGTCCTAGGGCCTATCATAGGTAATTGCCAATTAAGTATGCGTTGTAAATTTCTCAAAGTAATACTAGCATCAACAATTACAGAACCATCATCTTGATGGATAACATCTTTGCTTAAGTCAGTAATATCTGTAGTAAATTCGCCAACGACCTCTTCTAAAATATCCTCAAGCGTCACTAACCCTTGTAAATCACCATATTCATCGACTACAAAACAAATTCTTTTTTTCATTTTTTGGAAGTTTAGAATTTGTATATTTAAAGGAGTAGCTTCCGGAATAAAATAAGGTGGCTCTGCAATTTTAAGCAAACTGTCTAAATTAAAGCGCTCTTCTAAAGCAAGATTTAATAATGAACGAACATGAACCAAGCCAACTAAATTATCAATTGTGCCCTTATAAAGTGGTAATCTTGTATGTTGGGCTGTCTCTAATTGCTCAACTAAAATATGCCAAGGCTCTTCAAGATCAATCCCTATAATATCGGCCTTAGGTACCATAATATCTTCAACTGTCGCCCGCTCTAGATCAAGCAAACTAATCAACATGCTTTTATGTTCAACGGGCAGAAGGCTGCCTGTTTCATGTACTACTGATCGCAATTCTTCATTAGATAATGCTTCTTCTGCCTTCGATAAAGGAATACCAAAAAGGCGTAGAATAAGCTTAGTAATACCACTAATTGTCATTACCAGTGGTGCCATAATTTTTTGCATGATTTTCAGTGGCAACGAAGCCGCAAAAGCCACTTTTTCAGGCTGTAATGCCGCTAAGGTTTTGGGCGCCATTTCTGAAATAACAAGAATAACTAAGGTTAAAATTAGGGTCGCGATAGCAACACCGAGATCACCATAAAGGCGTTGGCCAATTAAAGTCGCGACCATCGAAGCAACGATATTAGCTAAGGTATTACCAATCAAAACAACCGATAATAATTTTTCAGGATGGGCGAGTAATTCACTAACACGGATTGCTGTTTTATTATTTTTTTTTACTAAATGGCGTAAGCGATAGGGATTTAAAGACATCATGCCAATTTCTGAACCAGCAAAAAAAGCCGATAAAAGAATAAGACAGACTAGAATTACTAAAAGGCTAGTTAAAGATAGTTGCACTTTTTATCCCTCAAGGCATTATCAAAAATAAAACCTAATAATAACAAAAAGAGGGCAAATATACCCGAACAACTTCACAAAGAGAATATTAAATGTAGCTTGGATGGAGGCTCGAAGAGCCTTAATCCTGGGGGATTAAACCCGGATTTCGCTACGCCTCATCCAGGCTACACTTTAAATAGTTATTATCCAATACAAGCTATTTTTAATTGTTCTGCTTCTTCTACCAATTTCACTGGAGCATGGATTTTCTCTCCATGCTTATTGGTTTTATAGAACCCTAACTCCGATGGACAATTTGTAACAATTTTATCTGAATCTGCATTATTCTTAGTAGGCTTAATAGTCGTATTATAAGCAGGTCTTACAAACTTGGTATCAAACTCAATAGTGTCCTCCCTTGTAGCCCCTCTTGTCTCTGCGTCACGTATGATACGTTGCTCTAACATCGCCTCATAGTCCATATCTACAAAAACCTTATGGGTTTTTATTTCAGAGTCACTTAAAATACTTTGTAATTCGTCAAGGACATCTTTGTGTAAACCTAGAATTCCCTCAATAACAATAACATCAACATTGTTACCTGAAAGAAGTTTAAACTTTTCTTCCCTATCGCTCGTCTTGCCACTCATTTTATAATAAGGTCTTTTTATAGATTCACCTCTCATTAAAGCGCCAAGGTGATTTTTTAATAACTCCAAATCAAAGGCATCAGAACAATCCATATTGCCTGGATTTTCCCTCTTCTCTCTATCAGCTTTAGTTTTGTAATAAGCATCCATGGGTATACGTAAAACTTTTTTGCCATCTTTTCTTAAATCATCTTTAAGTATTTTAGATAAGGTGGTTTTCCCAGAACCCGAACCGCCAGCAATTAAAACAATGTGCTTCACAATATACATCCTTATAAAATTAACAACCAAGCCATCATAGTAGAAAATGTTTAGTATTTCATCAGTTAACTCTAATTTTTTTTAAAAAATTAGAGTGATTTTTACTCTCCTTATAGCACTGTGTTATATTAAGCTTTTTTGACTAAGTGAGTCATAAGCATGTTTGAGAATTTAACCGAACGGTTATCCCGTACTTTTAAGAATTTAAGTGGTCAAGGCCGTTTAACGGAAGAAAATATGCAGCAGATGCTGCGTGAGGTGCGTCTTTCACTTTTAGAAGCCGATGTTGCCTTGCCCGTTGTTAAAAATTTTATTGAAAAGATAAAAGAGAATAGTTTAGGGCAAGAAGTTGCTACAAGCTTAAACCCTGATCAAGCTTTACTTAAAATCATTAATGATGAATTAGTACATATCTTAGGTGATAGCCGAGCTGAACTGAATTTAAAAACACAGCCTCCTGCAATCATTTTAATGGCAGGCTTACAGGGTTCAGGAAAAACAACATCAACCGCAAAATTAGCT
Organism: Pseudomonadota bacterium; assembly: GCA_020161725.1. Taxonomy (GTDB): domain Bacteria; phylum Pseudomonadota; class Gammaproteobacteria; order Legionellales; family Legionellaceae; genus Tatlockia. The sequence continues at coordinate 39,540 of JAIUOG010000008.1, read as the reverse complement.
CGTTATTTAAAAGAAAGCGAAAATAAAAAAGTCATGCTTGCTTCAGTGGATGTATATCGTCCTGCTGCAATTGATCAGCTGCAAGTATTAGCCAAGCAAGTTGATGTTGCCTTTTTTGAAACGGATGCCAAAGACAAACCTGAAAATATTGCTAAAAAAGCCCTTGATAGCGCTAAAAAGCAATATATGGATGTTTTGATTGTCGATACGGCAGGTCGTTTGCATATCGATGAGCAAATGATGCAGGAAATTAAAGCACTGCATGCTAACTTAAATCCAATCGAAACCTTATTTGTTGTTGATAGTATGACTGGTCAAGATGCGGTCAATACGGCAAAAGCGTTCAATGAAGCACTTCCTTTAACCGGCGTTATTTTAACAAAAACAGATGGTGATGCTCGCGGAGGAGCTGCCTTATCCGTTAAAGAAATAACAGGCAAGCCCATTAAATTTATTGGTAGTGGCGAAAAAATCGATGCCTTAGAACCCTTTCATCCAGAGCGAATTGCATCCCGTATTTTAGGTATGGGCGATTTATTAACGCTTATTGAAGAAGTTGAAAAGAAAGCCGATAAAAAAGAAAGTGAAAAACTGGCCAAGAAACTGCAAAAAGGCCAGGGGTTTGATCTCAATGATTTTAAAAAGCAATTAGAGCAAATGAATCAAATGGGTGGGATTAACTCAATGATGAGTAAACTGCCAGGGCTTGGATTGCCTCAACAAGCAATGAATGGCGCTAATGATAAAGCCTTATCACAGACTATAGCCATTATTAATTCAATGACGCCTAAAGAAAGACGAGTTCCTAAGATTATTATCGGCTCTAGGAAAAAAAGAATTGCGATGGGTTCAGGTACGCAAATTCAGGATGTTAACCGCCTTTTGAAACAATTTGAGCAAATGCAAAAAATGATGAAAAAATTTACTAAGCCAGGCGGCATGAAAAAAATGATGCGAGGACTTGGCGGTATTCCTGGATTAAAGGGTATTTTACCTGATAATTTTAAATAATAATTTGGCTGTGAAGTAGGAATAATAAATTGTATTAACAGGAAAAAAAGGCTGTTTTTTAATTTACCTCCAGATAATTAAAATTAGCTCTTCCCTTGTGCAATGAATTTTCGTACAATACACGGCATTTTTACGTAACCAGTCTTAAGGTAGAGAGAAACAATGGTCGTTATTCGTTTATCACGTAGTGGCGCAAAAAAGCGTCCTTTTTATAGTATTGTTGTTACTGATAGCCGCAAACGTCGCGACGGTGGTTATATCGAGCGTATCGGTTATTATAACCCAATTGCGCGTGGTCAATCTGTTCGTTTGCACTTAGAGCTAGATAAATTAAACCACTGGCAAGGTGTTGGAGCACAACTTTCTGATAGAGTTAGCTCTTTGGTTAAAGAATTTAAAAAAACAACTGAAAAGTAAGTGACTGATAATTCAGACTGGATTGTTATAGGCCGATTTGGTCGTGCGCATGGTGTTAAAGGACTTGTTACAGTGCATTCCTTTACTCACCCACGCGATAATATTTTAGGTTATACCGATTGGCATGCTTACATAAGCAAACAATGGCAACCTATAAATATCACATCGCTTGAGGCAAATACGAAGTCTATCCTTGCACGAGTTGAAGGTTATGCTCTTCGAGAGCAAGTTGCTAGTCTTACTAACATCGAAATTGCCATTAAGCGCAGCCAGCTCCCAGAACTAGAGCCTGGCGAATATTATTGGCACGATTTAGTAGGGATGCAGGTAGTTAATCTACAGGGCATGATTCTCGGTAATATTATTGAGATGCTAGGCACCGGTGCAAATGACGTGATGATTATCGAAGGTGAAAAAAGGAGATTAGTTCCTTATTTACCTGGCACCTACGTAATTAACATTGATAAAGATAGGCGTCTTATCACTGTTGATTGGGATATGGATTTTTAAAGATGCTTCACCTTGGCATCATTAGTCTTCTGCCAGAAATTTTTTCTAGCCTACAGTATGGCGTAATCGGCAGAGCTATTGAACAAGGTTTAGCAAAGATTGACCATTGGAATCCTAGAGATTTTGCAACGGGAACTTACCGCCAAATAGATGACAAACCTTACGGTGGCGGTCCTGGCATGGTCATGATGTATGAGCCTTTACACAAGGCAATTAGGCAAGCAAAAGAAATGATGCCTTCCGATTGTCGTACTATTTATCTTAGCCCTCAGGGGAAAAGAATAGTGCAGGAAGATTTAAATCAAATCCGAGAGAAAAATCAGCCTCTTCTTTTTATAGCTGGTCGGTATGAAGGAATTGATGAACGAATTATTGAGCAGGATGTTGATGAGGAATGGTCTTTAGGCGATTTTGTGCTGAGTGGCGGTGAACTTGCCGCCTTAGTTTTTATAGATGCACTTATTCGTCTTTTACCAGGTAGTCTTGGCCATTTAGGCTCAGCAGAACAGGATTCATTTATGAACGGTCTGCTTGATTACCCTCACTACACAAGACCTGCAGAAATCGATGGTTTAGCAGTGCCTAAGGTTTTACTGCAAGGAAATCATCGAGATATTGAGCGTTGGCGCCGAAAGCAAATGCTAGGCAAAACCTGGCAAAAACGCCCTGATTTACTTGAGAAAATAGAGTTAAGTGATACTGATAAGCAATTGCTTATTGAGTTTAAGTGCGAACAAGGCCATTCCTAATTAAATAAGGGATGCCAACTGAGGAGTTTTTTTAATGTCTAAAATTATTGACCAATTGAACGCTGAGCAAATGCAAGGCAAGGAAATCCCTGAATTTGCCCCAGGCGATACAGTTTTAGTTCAAGTAAAAGTAAAAGAAGGTACACGTGAACGTTTACAGGCTTTTGAGGGTGTTGTTATCGCTAAGCGTAACCGTGGCTTAAACTCTGCTTTTACTGTACGTAAAATTTCTCATGGCGTTGGCGTTGAGCGTGTATTCCAAACTTATAGCCCAGTTGTTGACAGCATAACTGTTAAACGCCGCGGTGATGTGCGCCGTGCTAAACTTTATTACCTACGTAATTTAGCTGGTCGTGCTGCTCGTATTAAAGAAAAGTTAACCATTAAGAAAGAAGGTTAATTTTTGAGGCTCATCGTATCTGCCTTTAAAACTCCCTGGGGATATCTTAAAGTCAAATATGATGAGCACTATCTTTACACCGCTGCCTTTGATATTCAATTAGATGCAGAATCTTTAGAAGAAACAAATCAGCTTACCAAGCAAATTAGTAATGAGATTGATCATTATTTTCAGAATCCTAAACATCTTTTCAATTTACCCCTTAAGCCTGAAGGTTCCACCTATCAAAAAATAGTTTGGAATAGACTTTTAGCCATACCCTCTGGGCAGACCTTGTTTTATGGCGATCTAAGCCATCATTTAAAATCAAGCCCGCGTGCCATAGGACAAGCTTGTAAAAAAAATCCTATAGCTCTTTTTATTCCTTGCCATCGAGTAATAGCCAAAGAAGGTATGGGTGGTTATATGGGAAACAAAGAAGAAAATATTAATATTAAATTCCATCTTTTAAGGCATGAAGGCAAACTAATTTAAAATTAAAGTTTTAAGTTTAAAAGTCGATAACGGTTATAAAAAGAAAAGGGATTTATATATGAAAAAATTAGGTCTTACTCTACTTTTTATCTTAACCACCCATGTTTGTTTCGCAGATTGCGATCCAACTCGATTCCGTTGGGGCTGTGATTTAGTTGTTAAAGCGAAACCCAGCAGCGCCTTCCCTTCACTTATTTATTGCGGTAATTCCTTTGGCTATGTCTCAAAGCATCAATATGATGTCTTAGCCCGTTATCAGCGAGATAATATCAATATGGTATTAAAAATTAATGGCGAATATATAGATAGCCCTTGTGTACCTGCCGGTAGATATTAGCTGGGCTGAAAGGCCCTGGTAGAGGTTCTATCTTCATGAGCAGTCTTAAGAATCCCCTACAAAAACACAAGTTTCTCACTTAAAATTATCAAAGATTCATTAAGATTTGTCAAAGAGCTCTTTCAAGAATGACAACTAAAAAAGTGCCTCCATCAACTATGTTGAACTTATTTAGATTAAGGCACTGCATTTAGGAAGATTCTTAGCGGCGCTCAGAATACCGATCCTGTCATCCTGAAAACACGAAGTGCTTGAAGGATCTTCTTGAATGCGAAGTGAAAGATTATGGAAAGAGTTTGAGCCTTACGAAGGATCTCCTGAATTCAACTGTGAACTGACACAAAATCTAGAAATCTTTTCAGGACAATTGTTACGCATTTTTAATAAAATTGTGCTAGTATCCATCTTCCTTGTTTTTATTTTTTTTATGAAAAACATACTCCACTTTAATGGCTTAAATATTGAAATCGAAAGAAAGCCTATAAAAAATATTTACTTCCGAGTTTACCCACCAGAAGGGAATATTAAAGTCACAGCACCAATGGCTCTTTCGCTTAATTCTATTAAAAAACTCATTGAGCATAGATTTGATTGGTTACAATCTAGAGCAATACTTTATAAAAAACCTCAATTCAAACCTGAACCTAATTCTATATACTATCTTGGTCATTCATATTTTTTACAATTAAAGCAGGGTAAATCCTTTCCCTATATTGAAAATGATCAATTTTATCTTTACTTAAAAGATCCTGAATCCACAATAGAACAAAATGCGTTGATCGAGCAATTCTATCGTCGAGAATTAATAAAAATTGTGCCCCCCTTAATTAAAAAATGGGAGCCCATTCTTAATGTAAAGGTAAAAGAATGGCGAATTAAAAAAATGAAAACGCGCTGGGGAACTTGCAATATCAAAAAACACCGAATTTGGATGAACTTAAATCTTATGGAAAAAAATTTAGCCTGCATTGAATATGTCCTAGTCCATGAAATGGTTCATCTTTTAGAAGCAAGTCATAATAAACGATTTCATCAGCTTATGACCCAATTTTTACCTGAGTGGAAAATACTCGATAAACAATTGAAAGGAAAAAATTGAAATCTTGTCGTATGGCAGGGACCACATACACTCAGCTCACAAGCATTTTAACATTTATTTTCTAATAATATTTTCATTAAAGAAATTTCATTAATATGACGATATATCAATTTCTAATAAAGATTATTTGTACAACACCTATCACTTAAAGGTAAAAATTTGATCATTTATAATGTCGTACTAATTTAATACTATTAAAATACTTTAATGCGGGAAGACCATGCCATCACATATCATAAGGATTTTTGATTTTGATCAGACCCTCACAAAAGAACATAGCTTTGCAAAACATCGATTAGAACAATATGACTGTGAGGCTCATCAATTTTACAAAAAATGCTATAAAAGAGGGAAGCTATTTGCAAGAAAGGAAGCGCTCGATAACTATTTAATCCATAGAGATAATACTATTTCAGCTATTGCTACTTTTCATAATAACCATTCTTTTATTGCTGGCGTATTATCAGCCCATTTCAAAAGCGAACTAGTACATAATGAAACTGAATTGATGGAGGATGGGCTTACCGCCATAGCTACTTATACCCTTCCAGGAAGCCAGCATCCTATTTATATTTCTTTTATTCCTGCCATAGGCGATCTTTTTACAGACAAATTAATTGAACTTAGAAATAAAAATAACCAACTGGCAACACTACGTACTAAAATAGAACAGAAACTACAAATTGTCCCTGGAATAAAAATAGAATTTTATGATGACAGCCAGACAAATACACAAGAAGCCCAAAAAACCAAACAAATACAATGTTTTAGTATTATTGGTGGAAGCTCATTCTTTGAAACTCAATCTAAAGTTGAATCTCCAAGAAATACTCCCCAAGTAGAGCCCTTAAATCTGGTTGATTCTTATGAGATTAGCCCCACAGGCCAGGAATTAACAGATGAAGAGCTGGCAGCCTCCTTAGAGCTACATCAAATTACTCAAAAACCATAAGATTACTTTTTACCCGATTTCTTTTTTAAACCTATCGCAACGAGGATAGTTGCGATAACTTCTTTCATCACTTGCCTCACAATTTGTCTAAATAAAGTACTTTTACCAAGCTTTTCTACCATAGTTTCTTCCGCTGCTTTATTTCGGGTTTGTAAGGGTTCATCTATCATAGGAGAATTCTTCGACAGAATTTTTTCAGCTGAATTGGTTTCTACCCGTTTACCATAGCGAGGCATTAAGGTTGATTGTGCTACTATTTGACTGATTTCATCCGTAGATAAAACACCCATTCTTGATTCAGGCGCTCTCACTAGACATTGCACCAAAGGAGTCGGTTGACCTTTAGCATCTAAACCACTAACAAGTGCTTCCCCAATCCCTAAGGACGTTAATAGGGATTCGGTATCATAATAAGTTGTTGGTGGAAAGTTTTGTGCTACCAATTTCATTGCCTTTCTATCTTTAGCAGTAAAAGCACGTAATGCATGCTGAATTTTTAAGCCTAATTGACTTAAAATAGCATCAGGAATGTCATTCGGTGTTTGGGTACAGAAAATAAGACTAATACCCTTAGAGCGAATTAGTTTTACCATTGTATCTAATAAACTTAATAAAGGTTTAGTTGCATTGGAGAAAATTAAATGTGCCTCATCAATAAATAAAACTAATCTAGGCTTAGGTGGGTCACCTAGTTCAGGCATTTGTCGATAGACATCGGATAAAAGTTTAAGCATAAAGGTAGAGAATACCTTAGGTTTATCTTGCATATCGAGAAGACGTAAAATAGAAATAACTCCCATGCCATCAGAGGTTGTTCTTACTAAATCCATTACATTAAAGGCGGGCTCACCAAAAAAAGAATCGCCCCCCTGAGATTCTAATTCGATTATTTTTCGCATAAGTGTGCCTATAGTCGTTGTAGACACAGCACCAAAATCCTTCTCTATTTTGCCTTTCCCTTCATCCGATTGCACATATTGGAGTAGAGCTTTGATATCAGCTAAAGAAATTAAAGGTAAATTATTGACCTTAGCGTATTCAAAAAGAATCGTAATAACACCTGTTTGAGTATCATTAGCATCCAGCATTCTTGCAAAAAGCAAAGGACCAAAGTCGTTCACAGTTGCCCTTAAAGGAACCCCTGCTTTACCCCCTTCACTTAAACTTAGGAATTCAACTGGAAAAGACCTTGGCTTAAAATCTAAGCTTAAATTTTTTGCTCTATCGACTAAATTTGCAGAGGCCTCACTCTTTTCAGCTAAACCTGAAATATCGCCTTTAATATCCATAACCAGACTGGGTACGCCTTGTAAAGATAGTTGCTCACTCAAAACCTGCATTGTTTTAGTTTTACCGCTCCCGGTAGCACCAGCTATAAGGCCATGCCTATTAAATGATTTTAAAACTAAATTAACAGGCGCATTTTTTAATAATTTATCTTTAAGTAAAATGCCACCGAGCTGTATAGAGGGTAAATCATCAGCAACATAGGGTTTGCAAAGATCATCAAACATGGACAGTCCTTGTGTAAGATACAATTGAGCTCTAACTAATTATAACCCATTATGAAAAAAACATTTTTTCTCTTGGGCTCTACTGGCAGTTTATACAAAAGCCATAAATATTTAAGGCATGGTCAGTCATTTTAAAGCTTGCTTTTTTAGCAATAAGCTGTTGACGTTCTTCAATTAGCGCATCAACAAATTCTTCTACCCGACCACATTTAATACATACTAGATGGTCATGATGCTCACCTTGTTTTAATTCATAAACCGAATGGCCGCCTTCAAAATTATGTCTCGACACTAAACCTGCGGCTTCAAATTGAGTCAATACTCGATAAACCGTAGCAAGTCCTACATCTTCGCCCATCTCTAAAAGAGCCTTATATACATCTTCAGCACTGAGATGATGCAATGAAGATTGCACAAGAATTTGCAAGACCTTAACTCTAGGCATGGTTATTTTTAAACCGGCATCTTTTAACTGCTGACTCTCTTCCACGATTTCTCCTAGTGTCTTTCTATAAATGACATGCTATTATGGCGAAATTTTTAAAAGCAGGCAAAAAAATGCGAATGAGAAACCTTATAATTAGCCTTATTACCGTACTGATGCTTAGCAACTGTGCTTCTTATGATTTTTCAAGACGAGTTGTGCAACAAGGAAACCTTCTACCTCAAGCTAAAATTGAACGCTTAAGATTAGGTATGGGCAAGAATGACGTTGCTATTCTCATGGGAACCAGCCTTTTAAGCCCTACCTTTAATAACCAACGCTGGGATTATGCCTACTCTATCCGCCGAGGTAATGGACCTTTAGAGATCCGTAATGTAAGCCTTTATTTCGCAGGCGAACGGTTGACTCGCGTTGAACATCGTCCTTAGCAAATGGCGTCTCTAAGTCTATAAGTTATTTATGAGAGCGCCCAGGCCTCAATATCTATGTGCCGCGGCTTGCCCACGGTATGTAATAGATACTATAAATACTTGAATCTTTACATTTAAAAAATGTTGATAGATTACACAGACAAATCTTGAGCCATAGGGAAATGATTTAAATACAAGTAATGCTTTATTTCTTTTTAGCCTTAAGCCGGCGCTTTTCCATAGGATCAAGTTGTAAAGGCCGATAGATTTCTAATCGGTCGCCCGATTTTAAAGTAGTTTCTAACGTAACTGATTTAGAAAAAATACCAAAGGTATAATCGCCAATCTCTGGACAAATACTAGATAATTGAGACTGTTTAAGTGCAAATTCTACTGTAGCCCCTTCAGGTAAATCCATATTGTATTGATGCAAAGTTTGGTCTTCTGCAATATAAATAAGTTCAACTTTCATATAAGTTCTTAGCTCTATCACAAAAAGCATCAACCATCTTATCTGTTACTTGCTCAAAAACTGGGCCTAAAAGCATAGAAAACATTCTTCCAGCAAACTCAAATTCAAGGTCAAAAGAAATCCGACAACCTCCCGCTTCATCATCAAATCGCCAAAAACCTTCAAGATGACTAAAAGGGCCATCAATCAATCTAATTTCAATCATTTTGTTTTTTTGTAAGCGATTGCGAGTAGTAAAAGATTTACTCATACCTGCGGCTGCAATAACTAACGTCGCCTGAACTTCATCCTCATCACGATGATGAACCAAACTTTCTGAACAATAAGGTAGGAATTGTGCGTAATGCTCTACATTATTGACTAAATCAAACATTTGCTCACAACTATAAGGAACAACACGCGATTTTTTGACAACGGTCATTTAAGTCTCCCGGCTATGTGTAATTTTAACCAATTTGCCAAATCAACAAGTTCTTGCTGACAGACTGAATGCTCCATAGGATATTGATGCACCGAGAGCGCTGAAAAAGAGGAAGCCTCTAACCAGTTAACACTTAATTTAGTCCAAGCAGGCGATACAATAGGATCAAATAATCCACCAGCAATAAAAAACGGGGTATCTTTTGTTAAAGATGCCTTTATTTCTGAGGACAAAGGTAGATAGGCAGACAAGGCAATAATACCACCAAGCTTTACTTGCTGAAGGCCTGTATATAAAGCCATGGCACCACCTTGTGAAAAACCAGCTAGATAAATCTGTTCTGGCTTAAGGCCTGTAGCAATTTGTTCATCAATTAAGGTTTGAATTAATTGATGCGAATTCTCAATCCCCTTTTTATCTTCTCTATCCGTTAATTTTACACCCACAATATCATACCAAGCTGGCATAGACATACCGGAATTAAGCGTAACCGGCCGTATAGGTGCATTCATAAAAATATGACGGATTGCTATATCAGAAAGCATCAACTCATTCGCAAGACCCGCCATATCAGAAGCATCAGCTCCCAAACCATGCATCCAAATAATAGAAACCTCTACTGGTAACTTAGTTTCACTTATTAAAACATTCAAAACATTTCCTTAAACCACAAAATCAAAGCTATTGATTATCGCCAAAGCCATAAGCTATAGCAAGATGAATCATTTTCAATTTCAGCAAAACAGAATGTTTCATAAATGAATTTTGTGATCAAATAAAAAAATAATGAGCAATTTTATTGCTAATATGGTATAATTGCGGCATCTATATAACTAAACAACATAAATAATAATGGAAAACGATCCTATAGATGGTGAAGAAATTAATACCATTCTAAACTCACATATATTCCCACCGCAACAAATCGATATTAGCGATGACTATCTAAATTTTAACTCATTCGATAGCGAACCATCTAACGATAGCTTAGCCAGTCATTCTAACACTGGGACAGTAGATGGTGAGAGCCTCACCCTAGAATACGGCTATAGTGAAGAAAGCACGGTTACCTCTTCTTTTTTAACTCATAGCGAACTATTTGACGAATGGTACAGCAGTACTTCCGTCCCCTCCCAAGCTTACGTTGTTCCTAATGGTGGTGACAATAATTATGATGAATTTGTGGAAAATAGTTCTTCTTATTCCATTTTTGCAGGCAATCTTTTTGATGATGAAAACACCTCCGAATCAAATGAAGTTACTACGACAACAGAAGAAATAAAACCCAAACCAAAGGTAAATCTTAAAAAAAGAAAAAGGCCTTCAATAGACGAAAAGAAAGCAGAACAGCAAGAGGAAAAATTAAGGAGTTCGCACTTAAAACCTAAGAAAAAAGAGGTAATAGAGCCTCCTTCTGGTTTTAGAGTTCTCCCTAATGGCGCCCCAATGCCACCGCCAGCAAGTCCCGAGAAAAATTATGGATCAGCACCTTTAGTATACTTGGGGGGGGTAAAATATCGGTTTTTCGCAACAATGAGCACTGATAAGGTTACTCATAGCATTTTAACTCAGGTGACACCAACTAAAAGACAACAACCGGTTCTAGGAAAAGGGCAGCAAATTGAGTTGTGCTTAGATCCTAATCTTCTTGAACGATTAGAAGTGGAACTAACGCATGAGCTAAACTATGAAATTACACTGGATTCAATTAAAAAACATCAACATGTTTCTCGTGGTTCATCTCAACAACAACTTACAGGCTCTACAGCTCAACAAATGTTTAAAATGCATGCACTTAATATTACAGATGTTGGCCCTAGAACGGATAATGGTTATGAATGGGCACATCTATGGGCTTGGAGCTTAGGTGGACCACAAGAGAAAGAAAATTTAGTTGCGGGTACCAAGGAATCAAATATAATGACTCGCGCCTTAATTGAAAATAGAATACGGGAGTTATTAGAAACCGAAACAAATAAAGTCAGCGTAAATGTTCAATTACCCTGCCAATCTGAATTTCAAAAAATTCCAGACCTCATGGTTTTTAATCTAACTTGGAGAGATAAAAAGACTCACAAACCTAAAACATTACGTATCGAGCTAAATCCTCGTTCATCAAGCGCATATACCTCGGGACTCGGCAGAATAATTAAAGAAGCTATCGATATACCTCATTACTTGGATGAAGAAGATAAAGAAAACCAAGAAAATAATCATACGCCTACAGCTAGACAATTATTTACTTAACCTTAATTCTTTTTAAGATGGTGCTTATAACTATAAACACCATCTACTCTTGTAAAATTCTCAGATGTTTTAAACTCTATCTTGCAACTCTTTTTATTAGGATTATACTTTTTATTTTCTTCATAAGAATCTAATGCGCTATTTGTACCTATTTATTTTAAGCCTAATGCTCGTTTTTTTATCTGCCTGCGGACAAAAAGGCCCTCTTTATTTACCCTCGGCAGAACTCGATACACAAAAGAATGAGCAACAACAATGATGCGATTCACAAAAATGCACGGTCTCGGCAATGACTTCATTGTCATCGATGCTATTAATCAATCTATTTCTTTATCAAAAGAACAAATTCAACAATGGAGCCAAAGAAATACTGGCATTGGTTTTGATCAATGTTTATTAATTGAAAAACCAAGATCTAAAAATGAAGATTTTTTTTATCGAATCTTTAATGCGAATGGTGAAGAGGTCGGCCAATGTGGCAATGGAGCTAGATGCCTTGCACGCTTTATTCAATATTATGGATTATCCGATAAAACAACACTTAAAGTGGCAACAAAAACCACCTTAATGGAACTAATGCTTAATGATGATGCGACAGTCACCGTTAATATGGGAATACCTAAGTTAAATCCTTCTGAAATCCCTCTTATAGCGGATATAACATCAGCTACCTATGACTTGAATCTTAAAAATAACCAATCTCATACCTTTCATGCAATTGGTTTGGGAAACCCTCATGCAATAACTGTAGTTGAAACGATTGCTAATTATCCTATTGAATTAATAGGCCAAGAAATTAGCGAACACCCCTTATTTCCAGAGCAAGTCAATGCAGGCTTTATGCAAATAATAGATAAAAATCATCTTCGCTTAAGAGTATATGAACGAGGCGCAGGCCTAACATCGGCCTGTGGTTCAGGAGCCGTAGCAGCAGCTGCGATTGGCAAGCTTTATCATCAAATGGCATCTGAAATTAAAGTGAGCCTTGATGGAGGAGAGCTCACTATTGTATGGCCAGATAATAATGGGCCCATTTACATGCGTGGCTCTGCTAGCTTCATTTATGAAGGAGTGTTATTGGAATGCGAATAGTTATTCTAGGTGCAGGACAAGTCGGGGGCACTTTAGCGCGCAATTTAGCCAATGAGGATAATGATATTACTTTAGTCGATTTAAATGAAGAAAGGCTAAGAGAGTTACAGCATCGTCTAGATATTAAAACCGTTTTAGGCTCAGCATCGCATCCTAATGTCTTAATTGAAGCTGGGATTGAACAAGCCGATATGTTAATTGCCGTTACCAATAGTGATGAAATTAACATGATAGGTTGCCAAATAGCCTATAGCTTATTCCGAACGCCTATGAAAATTGCGAGAATACGCTCACAAAATTATTATGATTATCCTTCTCTTTTTAATAATGAGCATGTACCCGTTGATGTCTGTATTAGCCCTGAAAAATTAGTCACTGACCATATTGAAAATTTGATTGATTATCCAGGAGCGACTCAAGTGCTTGAGTTTGCTGAAGGTCGTGTCTTATTAGTCACAATTAAACCTCAGCAAAATGGCCTTATGGTTGGGAAAACAGTTGAACAATTATATGCCCACCTAAAACTGATTGACGTCAGAGTCGTTGCTATCTTTAGAAATAAAAAAGCCATCGAATTAAATGATAATTGCGAAATAGCTGCAGGTGATGATGTTTTGTTTATTGCCTCACCGCAAGCAATTCAACAAGTGCTTGTAGCCCTTGGTCGTTATACTCATCCTAATCGACGTATTATTATTGCCGGCGGTGGTCATATCGGTTCTAAGCTTGCCTTAGCACTGGAAAACCGTTACCGCGTGAAAGTAATTGATAGAAATTTTAAACGAGCAAACACCCTAGCCTCTTCCCTGCAAAGAGGAACTGTCTTACAAGGGGATATTGCTGACAGAGAGTTGTTAGTCAATGAAAACATTGAATTTACCGACGTTTTTTGCGCTGTAACGAATGATGATGAAGCCAATATTATGTCTTGTTTACAAGCAAAACGCTTAGAAGCGCGCTTTGCCATCTCGTTGGTTAATCGTAATGCTTATGTCGAATTAATTGAAGACAGCACCATTGATCATGCTATTTCACCACAACTCATTACCATTGGTAGTATTTTAACGAAATTAAGGCGTGGCAATATGGTTAAAGTATATCGCCTACATAACGAAGAAGCCGAAGCGATAGAATTAATTACCCATGGTGATGAATTAACCTCACAAGTAGTTGGTCGGCGCATTATTGAAATTGACTTACCCCCAAGTGCTTTCATTGCTGCTCTAGTAAGAGATGAAAAAGTATTAATGGCAACACCAGATATGGTAATTCAATCGGAAGATCATCTCATTTTACTGGTTTTAAAAAGACGTTATATGCGCCACATTGAATCTTTATTTCAAGTTAATCTTAATTTTATGGCTTAAGCATGCAAATCAAAACTATAATTCGCTTATTAGGCGTTCTTCTTATGCTTTTTAGTTTAAGTATGTTAACTCCTCTTATTATTAATTTTATTTTCAAAGAAGATTTTTGGCTGCCTTTTATTGCCGCTTTTACTTGTACTTTTTTAAGTGGCTTCATTGCTTGGGGGCTTTTCCGCAATCAGCAAAAAGAATTAAAAATAAGAGATGGTTTTCTTATCGTGGTGCTTTTCTGGTTTGTACTCTGTTCTTTTGCATCGCTACCCTTTATCTTTGCCTTGTCTGAACATCATGGTATAACCGATGCCTTCTTTGAATCGGTGTCTGGCTTTACAACGACAGGCGCTAGTATTATTGAAAATCTTGATAATCTACCTTTTTCAATCTTATTTTATCGTCAGCAATTGCAATTTTTAGGTGGCATGGGAATTATTGTTTTAGCAGTTGCCATCCTACCTATGCTGGGCGTGGGAGGCATGCAGCTTTTTAGAGCGGAAACCCCAGGTCCTATGAAAGATTCCAAACTAACACCAAGAATTGCGCAAACAGCAAAAGCGTTATGGTTTATTTATCTATTACTTACCTTTCTTTGCATGCTGTTTTTTTGGGCTGCTGGCATGGATTGGTTTGATGCCTTAGGTGAAAGTTTTGCAACCGTTTCAACGGGTGGCTTTTCGATGCATAAAGCAAGCTTCGCCTTTTATAATAGCGATTTAATCGAATTAATTGCTTGCTTTTTTATGCTTTTAGGCGGGACTAATTTTGCACTTCATTTTCTTGCCTTTAAAAAAAGAAGTCTTAAGCATTATTGGGCAGATGAGGAGTTCCGAGTTTATTTAGCCTTTCTCGTTTCTGCTGTTATTTTAGTGACAACCAGCTTAATTATTTATGGTTTTTTTAAGGCTAATTTACATGCCATTATTAAATCCATGTTTAATATTATTTCTTTAGCGACAACGACAGGCTTTCTCTCCGCCCCCTTTAGTAACTGGCCAACTTATATTCCTATCTTTATTATGTTATTAGCTATTGTCGGCGGTTGTGCTGGCTCAACTTCGGGCGGTATCAAGGTCATTCGTGCTTTGTTAATTTATAAACAAAGCAAAAGAGAAGCAGTACGAATTCTTCATCCGAATGCCATAATTCCTATCAAGTTTGGTAAGCTTTGTTTACCAGAGCCAGTCCTGCAATCGATGTGGGGATTCATCTCTATCTTTATTGCACTTTTTATGGTTTTACTTATTCTTTTTATGGCCTTAGGCAATAATTTTATTAATTCTTTTTCAGCAATTACAGCGAGTTTAACTAATGCGGGGGCAGGAATAGGTAATATACAAGATGGATTTGCACATTTAACTACCGCGTCTAAATGGGTATTAATTTTTGCAATGCTCGCAGGACGGCTTGAAATTTTTTCCTTAGTTATTTTATTTTCACCGCAATTTTGGCAAAAATAATTTAAATTTCAGGTTTCAAATTGGCATCAGATATATGGGGATATGTTAGAAACAATTCATTTTTGCTAACATTTCCAAACTCTAATAATAATTTTAACTCATTTCTGGAAATAGGTTTTTCAGCTGAAATTTTTTTGAGAGTATCAAAACGTATTTTGGAACGTTGATACGCGTTTTTTACCTTTGGATCCTTCCCCCTTTCACACTCATCTTCCAGCAGTGACAAGATAAAACCAATCTCTTCCATAACTCAAGAGAATCAGTCTTCAGAGGGCATTCTTTGAAAAACCGTTGTATGTTTTTCATAATCACACCTTTATCTAAGACATCTACTTATAAATTTAGACTAAGGTAAATAGAAATCTAGTTTTTTGCGAAAATTTAACAATTATGACGAAGATATCTTTCTATTTTTTTAACTTCCAATTAATAAATGATTGGTTTAGAATCGACCTTTTTTGATTAAATCTTACGGAAACGTTGCAACGGGCTTATGCGATTTTTAATTTACTTATTTTTACTTTGTCTCACGCCATTATATGCAAGTTCAAATATCGCTGATACCATACTTACTCATTATCAACAAAATTTTGATAAGCTACCCTTAGAAAAACAAGAACATTTTGCCTTAAGAGCTTATAGAATTAGTAGCCATCAAACTTATTTGCCAACCATCATTAAATATTTACATGCCTTACATTATGAATATCAAAATCTATTGTCGATTTTACATTCACCAAAGAAAATTAGAGATGAAACGCAGAAGATGCTTGAATCAAAAATCCTATTTTCTATTTTACATTCACCTAGAGAGGGCATTAATAAAAATATATTAGAAAGAAAGAAGAACCGAGTGAAAAAACTAACTCAATATGGCAATCTTCTTTTTTATATTAATACTCTAATTATCACTCAGAAAATCTATTCTTATCATCTTGAAAATACCCTGTTATTTCCTAGAACAGATGAATTTGTAAAAGAAATAAGAAAGCAATTACCTCAATTAGAAAAATTTATCTTAGATAAGGATAATATTAAGATTTTTGGCTCACAACTCATTAATTATGTTTATTTTTTATATGATTTAAAATTAATTGATTTACGAAAACCATATACCCAACTTTTTCAACAAACCTTTCCTGATAGTTTAGATAAAAAATTAAAACCTCTCGAATATGAAGGAAAAATTTATGGTTTGACTCATTTCATCACTGCTGCCAGCCGATATTATCAATATTATGTTAATGATGAAGAATTTAGGTGGATTAGCAATTATTTTGAAAAAAATATCCAAGAAATTTTAAAGCGCAGTGAAAATGACGTGATATTAGAAATTGGGGTTTGTTTAATGCTTTTAAATAAACAAGACTCTCCCACTGTAAAAACAATAAAAGATTATTTAATCACCCAATATAATCCACACTATAAAATGTTCCCCACTCGCACTCATTCTTTTAATTTTGTCTTTGGCGAGCATCGAAATATTCTAGCAATTATGTTTTTTAACTGGCCGCATCTTTTAACGCCAGGTCCCTTTTTTAATGAAAAATTAGAGCTAATTTCTAATTAATTTATCTATGCTTTTAAAAAACCAACATTAAACACTTATGAAAACTAAATTGCTTAGAGTACCAATTTCTGCATTGCTTGACGTTTTTCTATAGCCTCTAAAGCAAAGTCTTCCATTGCTATTTCATGCGCTAATATAAACCTTCGATGCCCAGGGTCTTCGCTCTTAGGGAAAAAGCTAAGTGAACCTAGCCGAGATAAATCTAAATCTTTCATGCAATAGATTTCATAAATAATACCAAACTGCTTATTCCTCGCAATTCGCCCCGCTTTTTGTTTGGTAACCCAATCTCAGTTTGGTTTTGCAAGAATACCCACATTAATATCATCAAAATCGGTACCACGACTCCTTGCTGCTGTTGTCAAAGTAATCATTTTAGGTTCCTTGGCACGTGTAATTACTATGGCCTCCGGCGGGCGAAAGGCATGGTCTTGATTTCTCCCTTGTCTTGATTAATAAATCATTAGCTCTCTCTACTGCAAAATCGACTAATGATTTTCCATTTTCAAATTGATAATTCCAGGAAGCGCTGCTGAATTGGCCGCCGTTTGCTACAGCAATCCATTGTTTTAATCGTGTTTTATTTAGATCATCATCAGCTAAAGCCGATTTTATTCTTGATTCAATTATTTTTCCAAGGACAGGCCGAGCAATAAATCTAAACATTTGGTTTGTTTTTTGATTAGTATGCAGCAATTATATCGCATTATTCTAGCTAATAAACAGCCAGCTTTTAGAAAATGTCTGATTATATCTGCACCTCTTGTGAGAGAATGAAAATAGCCTTTGGGATACCCCTCCCCGCCGGTCTTTGTTGAATAAATCGAAATTTAACTAAAGCTAGAGTATTCTTTCTATCCCTATGATAACTCCTTGTTCGCTGAATCCACAGCATTCTGGTATCAGATTAAGATCGCTAGACCCCGCGAACAAGTCGCGGGGCGTAGGGAGGGAGAAAAAATGGTTTTATTTTGTTTAAATAAATTTCTTGTTTTGGGGATGTATCGCTCTAAGCCAGTTATAATTTAAGGAATTTCATAATGTTAGAAAAAATAGTGTCAGGCGGTCAAACTGGTACTGATAGAGCGGCGTTGGATATAGCTTTAAAATTTAAAATACCATATGGAGGATGGTGCCCCAAAGGTAGGTTAGATGAATTAGGAACCATTCCTTCTAAATATTCACAATTAAAAGAGATAGAAGGAGAGTTTTTAACGGATAAAGATAACTATGATATGAGAACCAAAGAGAATATTAAAGACTCAAATGGTACGCTTATTTTAATCCCTTCAGAGCCATTACCTAAAAATATTAAAGATGGAACTTTAATAACAATTGAACATGTTAAGCAAGAGCAAAAACCTTTTCTAATTGTAAATCTGTCTTTACCCTTAAATTTACAAATTTCTCTTTGCCATGATTGGCTTAAAGAAAATAATATTCATATTCTAAATATTGCGGGGCCACGCGAAACTAGTTCTCCAGGTATCTATGAGAAAAGCATTTCTTTTCTTGAGCAAATGATTAACTCTTAGATATTTATTTGAGAGATCTATCTTTTTATTTAATGGCAGTCGCTCTAAGCTTAATCAATGTTTTTTAATTTCCAACGTTTATGCAGCCATAACCATTGTTCTGGATGAGCCAGAACAATGCGCTCCAATGCTTCATTGTAATTTAAGGTATTTTGATATAAAGATTCTTTCACTGTATCGTATTCTTGCCATTCAATGGGCTCGTGAAATTCAAGGACATGCTTGCCCTTAGATAATCGATAACCTGCCGCAGGCACTACAGGGATACCTGTATGTCTTGCCAAGCTTGCAAGACTTCGAAAAGTTCCTGCTTTTTTACCAAAAAAAGGAGTGGCAATACCATCTTTGTTCGCTATTGAAGCATGCTGATCTAAGACAAAAACGACGGCGTGATTTTGATCTAAAGCCTCACAAACCTGTTGCAAAGAATTTTTCTTAGGAATTACATTCAATCCCGCTTGGTAATAACGTCTAAATAAGATTTTTTCGATAAATTTATTGCCTAAGGTTTTACGAATAAAATGAAATTGCCCCTGAAATTCTTTAAAATTGAGAATACCGCCAATCGGCGCAAATTCCCAATTACCAAAATGGCCCGTTAAAATTAAAACGCCCTTTTTATTTTCTGCAATGTTTAAAAGACGCTCATAGCCTCGAATTTCAACAGAAGCCTTTAATTTTTCTTCGCTGATAAAACGAAGCTGCAGCATCTCTTTGATTGAACGAAGAAGATGAGAATAAAAGGCTTTAGCTAAATGAACCTTTTCTTCTTCTGTTAATTGTTGTTGGTAGACTTGGTCTATATTCGCCCTAATCACGGCACGGCGATAAGGTAAACAATAATAGACAAACTTACCTGCAAGGCTTAAAGGTAAAGCTTTAATTTGGGCTTTTAATTCACTCACAAGCATCTATCACTAAAATAGTATTCATACTACCGAAACCGCGGTTAACAATCATCGTTGCTGTTTTATCACTAAGGTTTCGATGGTTTTTGGTTACATTAAGATTTTCACAATGAGATGACTTATTTTCTAAGGTAGCAATACCAGGAATTATTTTTTCTTCCAATGCCTTACAAGCAAGCACCGTATCGACGATTGCCGAAGCACAAATCGTATGACCCATTGACCATTTAAAAGCAGTAACAGGAACTTCTTTTTCCGCGAAAGTTGCTTTTATTGCTAAAGCCTCTGTTTCATCTGATTTGGCATTACCATTACCATGAGCCACAATCATCGCAATATCGTCTTTTTGAAGCTTGGCTTCTGCTAAGCTATCCCGCATAAGAAGGGCTAAATGCGCACCATCCTTTTCGATTGCAAATAGGCCTTGCGCTTCTGTTGTTGTTAGACCTGCTTTTATTTCAGCATAGGCTCTAGCCTGTCTCTTTTTAAGAGAAGCTTCTGACTCCAAAACTAAGGCGGCCGCACCCTCGGCTAGGACAGTACCGTCTTGAGCCTTATCAAAGGGTTTTAAACTCTTAGTACTTAAAACACCTAATTTTTCATAGTAAAAATGCCCAAGCGGTTCGATAATATCGTATGCCACCACAACAGCACGTTCAATTTGCCCTATTTTAATTGCCTGATAAGCTTCAATAATTGCCTGCATACCGCTGGCAGCATGATTAGTAATGTTATGATTTGGTCCTTTGAAGCCATAGGTAATGCCTGTATAAGCAAGCACATTATTAGGTAAAATACGAAGTAACCACATCGGATGGACTTCATTAAACAATTCGCCTGCAAATTGGCGCATGTCGTCCTTTGTTTTAGCTAATAAGGGTAAAAAATCATCTTGCTGGCTGTATTTATTGCCTGGTGAACCAACGTAAACGCCGGTCATATCATTAAATTCAGTGGCATCTTCTAAATTATCGCGATAGCTTACTAGGGCTGAATCTTCTACTGCCTTTACCGCAGCATAGATACCTAGTACATCCTGCCTTGAAATCACTTTTGCTAACTTTCTATCAGGTAACATTTTTGCAGGTTGATAATCTTTAATTTCACCCGCTAAATTATGACCCCAAGAAGATAAGTCAAATTGTTGAACAGGGCCTATATTAGATACACCATCGACAATAGCCCGCCAATTTTCTTCTACGGAATGTCCACTAGCCGTTAAAGTACCTAAACCTGTAATAAAAACACGATTGCAATCAGACATTCTATTTTCCTTCAAATTCAGGGTGCTTGAATAACAAACAGCTATTGGAACCACCAAAACCAAATGAATTAGATAACACAGCACCTATCGATTTTTTACGTGGACCATCAACAACATAATCAAGATCACATTCAGGATCTTTAGTTTTTAAATTCGCTGTTTTGGGAACAGTACTATGTTTAATTGCTAATACAGAAATAGCTGCCTCTAAAGCGCCTGCCGCTGCAATCAAATGACCTGTCTGACTTTTAGTGGAGCTAACCGGTAATTGATAAGCTCTATCACCAAAAACTGCTTTTATAGCATTGGTTTCACTTAAATCATTCATCTTAGTTGAAGTGCCATGTGCGTTGATATAATCAACATCTCGAGGGAGTAAACCACCCTCTTTTAAGGCTCGCTCAATGGCTTGAATGGCCCCATCACCATTAGGATGAGAATCAGTAATACGATACGAACTTAAAGAATTTCCTTCACCAGCTAATTCAGCGTAAATCGTTGCTCCGCGGGCTTTTGCCTTCGACCATTCTTCTAGAACCAAGAAAGCAGCACCCTCACCAAGAACAAAGCCATTTCTAGTGCCATCGAAAGGACGACTAGCAGAGGCAGGCTCTTCATTATAAGTCGATAAGGCGCCTAAAAGGCAGAAAGAGGAAACACCAAGTGGATTAATCATAGAATCAAAGCCGCCGGCTAACATGATATCAGCTTCACCGCGACGAATAACCTGCATAGCAAGACCTAAAGCTTGACCACCTGAGGCACAAGCTGTATGTACAGAAGAGGCATAACCTTCTATACCAAATTGCTGTACTAATAAGGATAAACCCGAGTTAGAGGTGGTCTTGCCAAAATCAGTTAATTGATAAAAATCATTTGCCTTTTCTTGTAGTTCCTGCCAATTGGGTTTGCCATCAGTGGCACAGGTTTGTTGATAGCGATAAAGAAAAGAAAACTCTGCAGTCATCATGCCGCTACCTACAACAACACCAAAGCGCTTTGCATTATTTCTTTCTGGTTTAATACCTGCATCGTCAAATGCTTGTTTTGCTGCTTCTAGAGCATAATGAGTAAAAGGCATCGCAAAGCGGTTATGCTTGGCGGTGGTAATTTCTTCTGAAGCCTTAAAGTTTTTTACTTCAGCAGCAATATAAGTTGGAAAGGCCGATGCATCAAAATGACTTATGGGGGCAATGCCTGAATGACCAGCTAATAAATTTCCCCACGTTTCTTCGCTATTGTTACCTAAAGGAGAAACAACACCTATGCCTGTAATGGCAACCCGCCTTTTATTCATATTACCCACCTTAAGATTTTGACATGACTACTTCTAAAACACAGACTCGTTTGCCATCAACTTCAGAACGATAAGTCAAAATTAACTCCGCATCATTGATTTCTTTTACCTTGAGAGTCGAAATAAGGCTATCACCAGGGAAAACAAATTCATTCATTTTAATTTTGCGAAGCGTTTTTATTTTATAAACTCCGTCAAAGGAGTTTTTTACAAAGTCAGTCGCTAAATTCATCTTTGCTTCTAAAAGCACAGTCATAGGTAAGACTGGTTTTTTAGGAAAATGATCAGCGAAATAAGGGGCTGCTCTTGAGATTTGTTTAATTGCAACAAGCCCTTTTGCTTTTTCAAATTGAAGAAGGTTATCAAATAAAAAAGGGATTCTAAGTGATGGCCTCTCGGAATTAGTCCATCCGGGCATCTTATCTAGCAAATCAAAGGAACAACTGCCTGGCCTGTAAATTTCTTCGAATTGATTCCTTACAACATCCATCTCAATAAAATCAGCCATTGGCAGCAAAGGCCCTAATGCCCCTTCAACACTAAAAACTAATTCCTTATTGATATAAGCATTAGCGTGATAAAGCACGGCCTCATCATCAATCGATTCAATAATGGATTCTAATTCCAGCGTTTCATTAAGATAAGCCGGTTTATGTAAAGATGCTTTAGCAACAATACCTGCAACAGGCCGCTTGGTAAAGTCATTAGAAAACATAACATTCCATGCAGCGAGCTGCCCTAAGGTTTCACCGATTAGGGAGGGCATAAAACAAAGCTTTTGGTTTTCATCTTCACAAAGATAAACATCCGATGCCGTAATATGTTTCAGGCCCCTAACAGACTTACCAGGCTCTAGTTCTAAAATTCTATCGACAAATAAAAACCGCATTAGGCTAATGTTTCTGTCATTTTTTGTTCAGTTACAGCAGAAATAACCAATTTGCAAAAGGTTTCAACTGTAAATAACATAGGAATTTCATTTACTTTCATATTTGCTTTGAACTGTTCTTCCGGCACTTCGCTTAAATAGTTTTTTAAAGCTTGAATACCTTGGGTTGTTAAAACACCACCTTTTTCAAATTCATCTTCAGCCAAATCACCACGCGCATTTTTTTCTAACTGACCACGTGGAATTTTAATTGTGAATTCTTTTTCAAGCTGAAAAACCAAATCTAAAAAATCGATAGATTCAGCGCCAAGATCAGCAATTAAACGGCTATTTAAAGAAACTTCTTCTTCATCAATAACTAAAACGTCAGCTATAATCTCCCTGATTTTCGGGTAAACGCTATTTACATTCATTATAAATCCTCAAAAAAACTCTAGTTAGTCCACAAAACTTGACATTCTATCATATTTTTTTATGTTAAAAGAAGACCCATGTTGTCGCTATATTACCCCAAACTACTATATCCCGCATCCACACAAATATTTTGTGCATTGATCATATCCGCCTCAGGCAAACATAAAAGATATAAGGTATTTGCAACATCCTCAGGCATCAAGGGACGACCAGCCAAAGAACGCGCCTGATATTCATCAAGTAATTGTTGGCGGTTAGGAAAATATTTTATCGCATCTGTATCCACTACCCCTGCATGAACTGTATTGGCTGTAATCCCGAATGGTGCTAATTCTAAACTCAAGGATCGCATCAACGCCTCCAAGGCAGCCTTAGAGGCGCCAATAAAACCATAATTAGGAATAGCTCTTTGAGCGCCTAAGCTGGAAAGTGCAAGCACCCGCCCACCTCTTTGCAAGAGCGCCAAACCCTCAACAACCAAATGATTTAAAGCTAAAGCATTTGTCTCCATACACCAGCGCCAATGTTTGGTTGACATCTTTAACACTGGTTTTAATACACCTGAGGCTGCATTGGAAATTAAAAAATCCAAGCGATTGAAATGGCTCTTAAATTCTTGGTACATTTCTTTTACTGATTGATGATCAGCAACATTCGCTTTTATTGCGCATGCTTTTACATTTAAACTTTCTAATTCTTTAACTAAGGCTTCGGCTTCTTCCGAGCTGTTATAATAAACAATCGCGATATTAGCGCCTTCCTTTGCTAATTTTAGCGCTGTGGCCTTACCAATACCACGAGCGCCACCAGTAATTAAGGCAACCTTATCTTTGAATCGTTGCGACATAGCCAATCCCCAAAATACAAAAAAGCACCAAATTACAGTGATTGATTTAAACTGTCAATTAAACATCGATACTCAAAATAGGGCAAAATACGTTAATTCCTTGTGTCAAAGCCTCTAAGTTTGTACCATTGCTATTCATTAAAATGATATGCAAATCTATGAAGTATTCTTGGTCAAAAACAGTCATCCCTATCGCAGCCATTTTTTCCTTTCGCATGCTGGGTTTATTTATGCTGATTCCGGTTTTCACTATACTCAGCGCCCACCTTGAACATGCTACGCCAAGTCTTGTTGGCATAGCTTTAGGTAGTTATGGGTTAAGTCAAGGCCTCTTACAAATCCCTTTTGGTATGCTATCCGATAAATATGGTAGAAAACCCATCATTACTTTAGGCCTTATTCTTTTCGCTCTAGGCAGCCTAATCGGTGCTTTTAGCCATTCCATTTATACTTTGATTATCGCAAGAATCTTACAGGGAACAGGCGCTATTGGCTCTGTATTAATTGCACTTTTAGCTGACCTAACACCTGATAGACAGCGTACGCAAGCTATGGCTGTTATTGGCCTATCTATTGGCCTATCTTTTAGCCTTGCCATGGTAGTAAGCCCCATTGTCGGCAATTATTTTGGCCTACCCGGTATTTTTTATTTAACCGCTATTTTAGCCTTTTTAGGCCTTATTCTTCTGCATGGAATAATCCCTACACCGATAAAAGAATCTTTTCATTTAGATACAGAAGTTAAACCGGCCTTGCTAAAAAAAGTGTTAGGCAATAAGAATTTGCAGCATTTGAATGTGAGTATTTTTCTACAACATTTTATTTTAACCTCTACTTTCTATGCCGTCCCACTGCTGTTAGTTAATCATATTAAACAGGGCCATTTAAGCCAGCAATGGCATTTTTATTTGCCGCTCATGTTATTTAGCTTTATTGCCATGCTGCCCTTTATATTTATTGCCGAGAAAAGAAAGCAACAAAAGGCCATTTTTTTATTGTCGCTTTGCCTGACCGGTATTGCCCAATTATTATTAAGCCTTATCAGTGAATCCTGGTTTTCATTTTGCACTGCCCTATTTGTTTATTTTATAAGCTTTAACATTTTAGAAGCTAATCTCCCATCCTTAATATCAAAACAAGCAGAAATTAATTCAAAGGGAACTGCGATGGGAGTTTATTCCAGCTGCCAATTCTTGGGGATATTCGTTGGTGGATTGCTAGCAGGGCTCCTCTATGCTTCTGTCGGCATTGCAGGTATTTTCATTGTTAATGCGTTAATCGCACTTATTTGGCTGCTGATTTCACTTGGCATGAAACCAAATCTCTACCAAAGTACTCTTATTCTCCCCTGTGAAAAAAACTTTGATGAAAATTTAAATTTTAAACTTCGCGACCTGCAAGGAGTTAATGAAGTGCATTATTTAAAACAGAAAAAATTAGTTTATTTACGCATTGATAAAGAAAAATATATTGATGGCAGCGCAGAAGCAATAATTAATAAATAGCAATTAATTGCAGTAAACACGTTTAGCCTCTAATAACTGTGTTACCCTATCCTACAGACTCTAATAAATAATATACAATTTGTCAGTTTGTGATGGTGGATTTCAACTGAGATATTGAGGATAATTACAACTTTCGCATCTAGGAGAAAAAATGGCTCGTGGAATTAATAAAGTAATTTTAATTGGTAATATAGGTGGAGACCCTGAGGTTCGATATATGCCAAATGGCAACGCCGTTGCAACCCTTTCTGTTGCTACTAGCGAAACCTGGAAAGATAAACAAACTGGTGAAAAACAAGAAAAAACGGAATGGCATCGCGTAGTTTGTTTTAATCGCCTTGGTGAAATAGCAGGCGAATATTTACGCAAGGGCTCTAAAGTCTATGTTGAAGGTAGCCTTCGCACACGTAAATGGCAAGATCAGCAAGGCCAGGATAAATATACAACCGAAATAGTTGCAGCTGACCTTCAAATGCTAGATGGCAAATCGGGTGGCTCATCTTATGATACGCCTAACCAAGATTTTAACCAGGCACCTCAGCAAACCCAGTCCTTTTCCAACCAAAAACCAGCTAGTCAGCCAAAACAATCCATGCAAGATGCCTTTGATGAACTAGATGATGATATACCTTTCTAGGGTCATTTAAGACTTATTATTAAAAGAATATAATCAACCCCCTTAATAAGGGGTTTTTATTATGAACTAAAAATGAAAAATTAGACATTGAAAATGATTCGCCACTGAAAATCGATAGAGAAAGTTAGATGTTCATAAATAGAGAATTAATATGTCAAAAAATTTATTAGCAGCAGTATTATTGATAACTTAATTCAAGTTATGATTAGTGCTACCCAAAACTCCCTTCACAAAGCATCCGGTATTGAAGAGCTCAGTGGCTCACTGCACTATTTTACTGTTTGTGAGTACCCTTTTTCAATGGCCTTTTCAACGATTAAAATGATAATGACTCGCAATTGATAGAGAAGCAGATTTCTAATTACGTTGCAGCTCACTAACAAGATGCACTTTCATTATTAATAAAGCGAGTAAACATACATAGCGGTACAAAAAATCTCGCAGGAATCCATCAAATGAGGGAAATTTTACGTCCCAATTTGAAGAGCATAATTTTACAGTTCATTGCTTAGAATAACAATTAAGATGAAGCGGCAGCTAATTTTGTTGTCAAACATCCTGGCATTAATAGATCATCTCGATACAGTAAACAGAGAAGCATATTCTGATAAAGAAACTTTAGTTATTGCTCATTGCCTATGCAAAAGCACATGAGCAGCCTTATTAATTTATGAATTAACTTATGGTAGTCTGGAATTACCTCAGATTGAGAAGTAACTTTATAAATTATAGGAATACTGCTTTTAATTAATTTAAAGGAAAAAGAATGTATTTTCGCTTATTCTTAATTGCTCTTACTTTTTGCATCATTTTTTTTCTTTTTTATTTTCTATTTGGAAATAGGCCTTCACCACGAGTAACTAAAAATTCAGAACCACCCTCACAAGTGCAAAATGAAAATTATTTTTCGAGAGAGCGATTTAGTTAGAATATCTATGCAATAAGGGTTATAAATTATATTAAGGTGCAAAGGCCATTATTAGAAATATCTTACGAGGCTTACTGTAATTTTTAAAATAAGGAAATATAGGCATGTTTAGGAAAGTTTTTTAACTAATACTAAAAAGAAAGCATCACTTCAAAAATAATTTTCTCTTTAAGATCACTCATTCCTAAAAATCTATATATTTTACGATTAACTCAACATTACTTAATTATTTAAAGCATAGAAACACAGCTAAATTACTTAAAGTGAACAAAGATAGTAGCAGAAATTAGCCCTTTTTGCCTTATCATGTTTAGATGATTTATATCGTACATCTGCTATTGAGGCTGATTTACAGGAATTAGCCATTAATACATTGTTATTAAAGAGAACAAGTTCTTAGTCGAGGCAACTAAGAAATATCTTAATGAAATAAACATTTAACACACAAGGCACTTATTGTACATTTTATTGAGCATATAATATATTTTATGAAGGATTCTGACATAATCCATGCACAAAATATAAAATTCCCAATTTAACCTATTATAAAATACCAACTAACCAATATAATTTTTCTTTTAATAATAAAGAATCCAATGGTTTTTCTTCTTTCAAAAACAAGATGATGGAATCGATTAATTCTATTACTTAAGAAAGTAATGAATATGAAGAGCTTGTTAGACAATGCAAAAATACATGATGAATTATTTGAGATACATCAACGTCAATCAAAGCAGATAGGTTATTTTCCTGTTACTCTAAGCGTTATATTTATTTGTATTGCCTTTATTATAAAACTGATAGCTGATCACTTGTCTTATGACCCACAAGCAACGCCCTCTTACTTAATGCTGGATTAACTTTGAGGTATTTTTAGTTAAGTTCATGAAAATTAATCGACCAAGATACTGTGAATATGGGTATTTAACAAAAAATTTAACCAAAAAAAAGCCCACCAAAGGCGGGCTTTTTAAAAAGATAATTTTATTCAGTTTCAGCACTATCGCTCATTGGTCTATCTACTAGTTCAACGATTGCCATCGGTGCATTATCACCAGTACGGTAACCACATTTCAATACGCGAACATATCCACCTGGGCGCTCAACATAACGAGGACCTAAGGTAGTAAATAGCTTACCTACGGCTTCTTTTGAACGAAGTCTATCAAAAGCATGCCTACGAGATGCAACCGAGTCAGATTTACTTACAGTGATTAAAGGCTCAATATAACGACGTAACTCTTTTGCTTTAGCTAAAGTAGTTTTAATCAACTCATGTTCAATTAGAGAATTGCACATGTTTGAAAACATCGCTTTTCTATGGCTAGATGTACGGCTAAACTTACGGCCGGAATTGCGGTGACGCATGACTCAAACTCCTAATATTACTCGCCAAGATTTGCTGGCGGCCAATTCTCAAGTTTCATTCCCAAAGATAAAGAGCGTGAAGCTAAAACATCTTTAATCTCAGTGAGTGATTTCTTACCTAAATTTGGTGTCTTTAGTAATTCATTTTCAGTTTTCTGAACAAGATCACCAATATAATAAATATTTTCTGCTTTAAGACAGTTAGCAGAACGAACTGTAAGCTCTAAATCATCAACAGGTCGTAATAACACAGGGTCAAAGTCATTTCTTTCTTTATTATCTGCGCGTGATTCTTCAAACTTAATATCAACGAAAGCATGAAGTTGACGTTGTAAGATAGATGCAGAGATACGAATTGCTTCTTCTGGATCTAAAGTACCATTAGTTTGTAAATCAATAGTCAATTTGTCCAAATCAGTACGATTTTCAACACGAGCACTATCAACTAAATAAGCTACTTTCTTAACAGGAGAGAAAGTATTATCAATTTTTAACTTACCTACTGACTTTTGCTCAACTTCATCATCAAAGCCACTTACAAATGAATCAGTAGAATGGAAACCAACGCCCTTTTCAATTTTCAAGGTCATTTCAAGTTTGCCATTTTCATTTAAGTTTGCAATCACTAACTCAGGATTGATAATTTCTTGACCATGAGACAATTGTATATCAGCAGCAGTTACTTGACAGGGACCTTGCTTAGATAAAGTTAAAATAGCTTCATTACCTACATTGAGTTTTACTGCAACTTGCTTTAGGTTTAAGAGAATATCGACTACATCCTCCTGCACACCTTCTATTGTACTATATTCATGCAAAACACCAGTAATTGCGACTTCAGTGATTGCGCATCCAGGCATAGACGATAATAAAATTCGTCTTAAGGCATTCCCAAGAGTATGGCCATAACCACGCTCTAAAGGTTCAAGAACTATTCTTGAATGATTAGGCGTTTCACTTTGTACTTTCAGTACTGTTGGGGTCAGCATTTCATTTATTTCAGTATACATTCGGCTATTTCTCCGAGCTTACTTAGAGTAAAGTTCTACTACTAAATTAACGTTATAAAGAGATGACAAGTCACTCAATGCAGGAGTAGATACAAAAGTTCCCCTTAGAGATGCTGAATCAACATTAATCCAATCACATTGTGCTCTTTGCTCAGAAAGCGCAACAGCAGCTTGAATACGTAGTTGACCTTTAGCTTTTTGACGTACAGCAATAACATCACCTGGCTTAACAAGATAAGAAGGAATATTAACCGCCTCATCATTAACAAGTATTGCCTTATGAGTTACTAATTGTCTAGCTTCAGCTCTTGTACTTGCAAAACCCATACGATAAACAACATTATCAAGACGTCTTTCAAGTAAAACCATTAAGTTCTCACCAGTAGAGCCTTTTTGGCTTGAAGCACTTTTATAATAATTTCTAAATTGCTTTTCTAAAACGCCATAAAAACGACGAATTTTTTGCTTTTCACGTAATTGTAAACCGTATCCACTTAAACGTGGTTTTTTATCACCATGTTGACCTGGTAATTTAGCACGGCATTTTTGTTCGTTAGAACCAATTTTTAATAAAAGGTCGGTTCCTTCTCTACGTGATAGTTTACATTTTGGGCCAAGATATCTTGCCATTCTATACTCCTAAGTCTATGTGCGACGCTTTTTAGGTGGTTTACAACCATTGTGCGGCAAACCTGTTACATCAGTAATTTCCACAATTTTAAAATCTTGAGAAATTAATTCACGAATTGTTGATTCACGGCCTGGGCCAGGACCATTCACGAATACTGCTACAGACTTAACACCATACTCTTTTGCTACAAGTGAAGCTCTTTCTGTAGCAACCTGTGCTGCATAAGGAGTACTTTTTCTAGAACCCCTAAAGCCAGAACCACCTGATGTCGCCCAACATAGCGCATTACCCTGTCTATCGGTAAAAGTTACGATAGTATTATTAAAGGAAGCATGAATATGTACTAAGCCATCAGAAACAACACGTTTCGCTTTCTTTCTTACTTTTTGTTGCTTTGCCATTCTTTATTTATCCTACGTATTAATTAGTTACTGCTACTTTTACGACGGCCTTTGCGAGTACGCGCATTTGTCTTCGTACGTTGCCCTCTTAAAGGTAAACCACGACGATGTCTAAGCCCACGGTAACAACCTAGATCCATAAGACGCTTAATATTCATACTTACAGTACGTCTTAAATCACCTTCAACTGTTAACTTTGCTATTTCATTACGCAATGCTTCCAGTTTTTCTTCAGATAATTGAGATACCTTTGTTGAAGTTTCAATTCCAACTGCTTTACATAAATCAATCGACGTTGTTCTACCGATACCGTAGATTGAAGTTAACGCGATCACAACATGTTTGTGATCGGCTATATTAACACCTGCTATACGAGCCATTAGTCTCTCCGAACTTTAATTCGCTCTGCCACAAAGGGACAGAAGAATACTATTATAATGAACCAAAATCAAGCAGGCATTAACCTTGCTTCTGTTTATGTCTTGCATCTTTACATATAACGCGAACAGTTCCGTTTCGTTTAATAATTTTGCAATTACGACAGAGTCGCTTTACTGACGCTCTAACTTTCATTCATAACTCCGATAATAATCATAAAAGACCAGGTAACTTTGTACCTTTGAAATTAGCTTTTTTCATCAATGAATCATATTGTTGTGTCATAAGATGAGCTTGCACTTGTGCAACAAAATCCATAATTACTACAACAATAATTAACAAAGAAGTTCCGCCAAAATAAAAGGGTACATGCCAGGTATACATTAAAATTTGTGGTAAAAGGCACACTAAAACCAGATAAATCGCACCCACCAAAGTCAACCTAGTCATCACTTGGTCTATATATTTTGTTGTTTGCTCACCAGGGCGAATACCCGGGATAAAAGCGCCTGATTTTTTTAAGTTATCTGCCGTGTCCTTAGGATTAAATACTAAGGCCGCATAGAAAAACGCAAAAAACAAAATCGCAATAGCATCAACAATTAAGTATAAGGGTTGCCCAGGAGACAAGGCCATTCCAACATCAGCAAGCCAACCCATACCCTTAGTTTTAGAAAAAAACTGAGCTAAAGTTGCTGGTAATAAAATAATACTTGAGGCAAAAATTGGAGGTATTACCCCTGACATATTAATTTTAAGTGGCAAATGGCTTGATTGAGCAGCATAAACCTTACGACCTTGTGTTCGCTGGGCATAGTTCACTCGTATACGTCTCTGCGCTCTTTCCATGAATACAACAAAACCTGTAACCGCAACTACGATAACAGCTACAAAAATCAAGGTAAGAGCCTGCATTTGTCCTTCTTTTACCTGTTGAAAAACAGATGCGATTGCATTAGGCATGCTAGAAACGATACCTGAAAAGATAATAAGCGATATACCATTACCTACACCTTTTTCAGTAATTTGCTCGCCCAACCACATGAGAAACATTGTTCCAGTCACTAGAGTCACAACTGCAGTGAAATAAAAGAATATGTCTGCATGCATAGCTATTTGCTGACCAGCTAACCATCTAGCCATACCAAGAGATTGGAATATTGCTAAAATGAGCGTCAGATAGCGTGTATACTGATTTAATTTTCTACGGCCTGACTCACCCTCTTTTTTAAGTTGTTCTAACTTAGGAGAAACAACTGCAAAAAGCTGAATGATAATCGACGCAGAAATATACGGCATAATACCAATAGCAAAGACTGTTACACGAGATAGCGCACCGCCGGAAAACATATTAAACAATCCAAAGATTGTATTTTGTTGCTCACCGAAAAAATTAGCTAATTTCTGTGGATCAAGTCCAGGTACAGGAATATGAGCACCTAGCCTATAAACAAGAACAGCCAAGAGAACAAAAAGCAATCTTGACTTAAGCTCTGCCAATCCACCACCGGATTGGCGCACATTTTGCCTTTGGTTATTCATATTCACTCTTCAATACTGCCGCCTGCTTGCTCAATTGCTGCACGTGCACCTTTAGTTACACGTAATCCTTTCAGTTTTAAAGCCTTTGTCACTTCACCGGACAAGATAACTTTAACTTCTTGAATGGATTTTCTAACAATTCCAGCAGATTTTAGCAATGCTAAATCAACAGATTCACTGTCTAATTTAGCGATTTCTGTTAAAGTGACTTCATCAATAGTTCTACCAACTCGAGAGGTAAATCCCATTTTTGGTAAACGTCTTTGTAAAGGCATTTGGCCGCCTTCAAAGTTTATTTTGCGAAAACCACCTGAACGTGCTTTTTGGCCTTTATGACCTTTACCACCAGTCTTACCAAGACCAGATCCAATACCGCGTCCAAGTCTTTTTTTACTATGTCTTGAACCTGGTTCTGGAGATAGCGTATTTAAATTCATTATGCGCACTCCTCAACTTGAACCATATAATAAATTTGATTAATCAAACCACGAATACTAGGATTGTCTTTTTGAATAACAGATGAATTCAATTTACCTAAACCTAATTGCTTAGCAATGTCGATATGCTTTGGCTTGCGACCAATAGTACTTTTTACTAAAGTAATTTTAATCTGTTTAGACATTAGACTGCCTCCGTCACTTCTTGTACTGTCTTGCCACGTTTAGCAGCAACATAGTCAGGAGTACCAATGTTAGTAAGCGCGCCAATAGTTGCACGAACAATATTACTTGGATTAGTTGAACCAATACTCTTTGCAAGAATATTTTGAACACCTAATACTTCTAATACGGCTCTCATTGCACCGCCTGCAATAATTCCAGTACCTTCACTTGCTGGTTTCATGAAAATCTTAGAAGCACCAAAGTTCCAAGTAATTTCATGATGAATAGTATTACCAGCCAAGGGAATATAAGTCATATTTTTCTTAGCTTGTTCCATCGCTTTTTGAATCGCAACAGGAACTTCACCTGCTTTACCACGACCGTATCCAACTTTGCCTTTGCCATCACCAATAACAACTAAAGCAGCAAAACGGAAAATACGGCCACCCTTTACTACTTTTGCAGTACGGGTTACAGAAACAAGCTTTTCTTGGTAACCGTCATTTTCGGTAGAATCTTTAAATGCCATAACCGTTCCTTAAAAAATCAATCCAGCTTCACGAGCGCCTTCGGCTAGTGCCTTTACACGACCGTGATACTTATAACCGGCACGATCAAAGGAAACAGCACTAACATCTTTAGCCTGAGCTCTTTTTGCTAGTAGCTTACCAACCTGATTTGCCTGTTCAACCTTTGTACCTGATAAAGAAGTTTTTAACTCTTTATCAATAGTAGAGGCAGATACCATAACTTGATCGCCATTTGGACCTTTCACAACGATTTGTGAATAAATATGTCCATTACTTCGATAAACAACCAAGCGAGGTCTATCAGAACGCTTTGATATAATCGCTTTGGTTTTTAGACCACGTCTAACACGGGCTGCATGCTTATTCATCATTCACACCTTATTTCTTCTTAGCTTCTTTACGAATAATTATTTCACCAGCATATCTGATTCCTTTGCCCTTATAAGGTTCAGGCGCTCTGAAAGAGCGAATCTCAGATGCTACTTGACCAAGAAGCTGTTTATCGATCCCACTTAAAACGATCGTAGTATTATTAGGTGTTTCAGCCTTAATACCATTTGGTAATTGATAATCAACTGGGTGTGAAAAACCAAGTGATAAATTCAACTTCTGACCTTGGGCTTGTGCTCTATAGCCTACACCAACCAACTCTAGGGTTCTTGTAAAACCGTTAGTGACACCTTCGACCATATTGCTAACTAAAGCTCTTACAGTACCTGCATGAGCCCAAGCATCTTGGTGGTTAGTAGCTGGTTTAAACAATATTACATTGTCACCATCTTTACTTTTATCAACACTTACATTTTTATTGTAGTGCTGTACTAAAGTACCTTTTGGTCCCTTAATACTTAAAGTTTCTTTACCCACAGTGAGCTCAACATTAGCTGGCAATTTAATGGGCGCTTTTGCAACTCTAGACATATCAATCCTCTTAAGCTTTAAGCCACTTCACAAATTACTTCGCCACCAACACCAGTTTTTTTGGCTGCTATGCTTGTCATAACTCCTTTAGAAGTTGACAAAATAGAAAGTCCAAAACCAGGTACTGGGCGTAATTCTTTAGAAGATTTATATACTCTTAACCCAGGACGGCTGATACGCATAATGCGCTCAATAACAGGCTTGCCATGATAATATTTCAAATCAATTGTTAATTTTTTGAAATTGTTTTCAAGAAGCTGCACATTATAATCTAATATATAACCTTCTTCTTTTAGTACCCTAGCAATCTCTTCTTTTAACTTAGAGGAA
Source organism: Pseudomonadota bacterium (assembly GCA_020161725.1). Classification (GTDB taxonomy): domain Bacteria; phylum Pseudomonadota; class Gammaproteobacteria; order Legionellales; family Legionellaceae; genus Tatlockia. Next base: position 4,662 of record JAIUOG010000008.1, on the reverse strand, counting down.
TTTAGGGTAACACTCTGGTGTTTTGCTTGCTGACCATTACGAATTCTAGTCAACATGTCAGCAACAGGGTCATGCATACTCACAGTTGTTCTCCATAGAATAAAACTTACCAGCTAGATTTACGCCCACCTGTGACATTACCTGTCATCAGTTGCTGTCTTAAGCAAATTCTGCAAAGCTTGAATTTGCGATATACAGCGTGAGGTCGGCCACATTGCTGGCAACGAGTGCTATGTCTTACAGGGCTTGAGTTGATAGGAAGCTTCCTAAGCTTAGCTTGAGCATCCATAATAACATCAAAGTCCTGAGAAGACTTAATTAAAACTTTTAGTTCGTTCCTGCGTGATTCAAACTTAGCAACAAGTTTTTCACGTTTTTTCTCACGGGCGATCATAGATTTTTTAGCCACAATATTACCCTTCTTTCTGTTTATCTTTTAAAGGGAAGTTGAAAGCTTCTAATAAAGCCTTCGCTTCTTCATCGGTCTTCGCACTTGTAGTGATACAAATATCCAATCCACGAATTCCATCAGTCTTATCAAAATCAATTTCAGGGAAAACTAATTGCTCTTGGATACCCATGCTATAGTTTCCAGTTCCATCAAACGATTTTGGATTTAAGCCACGGAAGTCACGTACGCGAGGTAAGGTAATAGTAATAAGTCTATCTAAAAACTCATACATATTCTTACGTCGAAGCGTAACTTTACAACCAATAGGCCATCCATCTCTGATTTTAAAACCAGCAATAGATTTTTTAGCTAAGGTAACAACTGGTTTTTGTCCTGCGATTAAAGTCATATCTTCAACAGCTGAATTCATAACTTTTTTATCGCCAACCGCCTCGCCAACACCCATATTTAAAGTAACCTTTAAAATCCTGGGCACTTCCATAACACTTGTATAGTTAAACTTTTTCATCATCAGTTCAACTACATTATCTTTATAAAACTTTTCAAGTCTTGCCATATCAGCCACCTAATTAGACAAAGTCAACTACTTCATTATTAGATTTGAAGTATCTAACTTTGCACTTCTTACCATCTTTCTCTATAAATTTAAAACCGACTTTATCAGCTTTCTTCGATACTGGATTGTAAAGAGCAACATTAGAAACATCCAAAGGAGACTCACGACTAATGATGCCGCCTTTTTGCTCTAATTGCGGATTGGGTTTAACGTGCTTCTTAATTAGATTAGCACCTTCAACAACAACTTCCCCATCAGCAACACGAGTTACTTTACCAATATGACCTTTGCTTTTACCAGCAATTACGATGACCGTGTCACCTGATCTTATGCGCTTCATAACTAATCCTTCTCACAAAACTTCTGCTGCAAGAGAAATGATTTTCATAAACCGCTCTCTTAGCTCACGAGTTACTGGGCCGAATATACGCGTACCAATTGGCTCGTTTTGGTTATTTAAAAGCACAGCAGCGTTACCATCAAAACGAATAAGGGAACCATCATCACGACGAACACCTTGACTAGTTCTCACTACAACCGCCTTCATTACAGCGCCTTTTTTTACTTTGCTACGTGGTATTGCATCTTTAATACTCACTTTAATGACATCACCAACGCGAGCATAGCGTCTATGTGACCCACCAAGCACTTTGATACACATCACTTTGCGTGCTCCGCTATTATCAGCAACATCGAGCACAGTTTGCATTTGTATCATTACTATCTCCAGCTCTAATTTCGACCAGAAAAAGGCTGCTGATTATACCAGCCCTCTCGAAACATTTAAAGTAAAACAAATGAATATCAAGAAATGATTTCGACTAATACCCAACTTTTTAACTTGGAGAGGGGTCGAGACTCACGAATTCTTACAATATTACCGATTTTACCAACTTGATTTTCATCATGAACATGTAATTTAGATCTACGTTTCATGATTTTGCCATACTTTGGATGCTTAACCGTACGCTCTACCATTACAACAATAGTCTTTTGCATTTTATCACTGACTATTTTACCAACCAGTGTTCTGCCATTTGAATGATGACCATCTACCATTGCTTTGTCATTTGATTGACTATTTACCATGGTTTTCTCCCGCTTTCTCAGACATAATGGTTTTAATTCGCGCTACAGTTTTACGTGCCATAGTAATAAGATGAGTCTTATCAAGTGAACCGCTTGCCTTTTTTAAGCGTAAATTAAATTGCTCTCTACGAATAGAAAGAAGCTCTGTCTGTAATTCATCAGCGGTCATGTTTCTTAATTCTTTAATATCTTTCATCACATCACCTTACGCTCTTCAAACATTACTTTGAAGGGTAATTTTGCTTTGGCAAGATCAAAGGCTTCGATTGCCAACTCTTTACTTACACCTTCCATTTCAAACAGAATTTTACCTGGTTGAATTTGAGCAACCCAATATTCAACATTACCTTTACCTTTACCCTGACGAACCTCTAAAGGTTTTTGAGTAATTGGCTTATCAGGAAAAACTCTAATCCAAACTTTACCGCCACGCTTAATATGTCTTGTCATAGCACGACGCGCAGCTTCAATTTGGCGAGCAGTAAGTCTACCACGTTCTACTGCTTTCAATCCAAACTCACCGAAGCTTACTTTAGACCCTCTTTGGGCTAAACCTCGGTTATTTCCTTTCATTTGTTTACGATATTTCGTACGTTTTGGCTGTAACATGATTAAAACTCCTCACTTACTTAGTGCCATCGGCATTACGGTTTTTCTGAGGAATAACTTCTCCTTTGAAAATCCAAACCTTAACACCTATGATTCCATAAGTAGTTTTAGCTTCTGCAGTACCATAATCAACGTCAGCTCTAAAAGTATGTAGAGGAACTCTTCCCTCACGGTACCATTCACTACGTGCAATCTCAGCACCACCCAAACGACCACTTACGCAGATTTTTACGCCTTTAGCGCCCGCTTTCATAGCAGATGTTACAGCGCGCTTCATCGCACGTCTAAACATAACACGTTGCTCTAATTGCTGTGCAATAGCCTCTGCTGCTAGAGTAGAATCAAGTTCTGGTTTACGCACTTCTTCAATATTAAGATGTACAGGTACGCCTAGTTTAGAAGCAATTTCACTTCTAATAGCCTCAATACCACCACCTTTTTTACCAATGATGATACCTGGGCGTGCAGTGTGAATAGTAACAACTGCATTATTGGCAGGCCTTTCAATCCTAATTTTGCTAACAGCAGCAGCCATAAGCTTTTTCTTAAGGTCTTTACGAAGGTTAATATCCTGGTTTAAAAGGTCAGCATAATTTTTAGATGCATACCATTTAGAATTCCAGTCTTTATTAATGCCTAGGCGTATGCCTATAGGGTTAACTTTTTGTCCCATTGCTATTCCTCGTCAGACACTTTAATTGTGATATGGCAGGTACGCTTGCAAATACGGTTTGCTCTACCCTTTGCACGTGGGCTAACGCGTTTTAACGTCGTTGCCTCATCAACACAGACCACATTAACTTTTAAATCGTCGATATCAGCACCGTTATTGTTTTCTGCATTAGCAATTGCAGACTGTAACAGTTTCAACATCAACTGAGCACCTTTCTTCGGGGTAAATTTTAAAATATCAACCGCTTGAGACACTTCTCTTCTGCGAATCATATCTGCAATTAATCTACCTTTTTGCGCTGAAAGAGGTGCACCTCTTAATTTTGCTGTAACTTCCATCATCGCCTCTTATTTTTTGCCTTTACGGTCACCTGAGTGGCCTTTAAAGGTACGAGTCACAACGAACTCACCAAGCTTATGGCCTATCATATTCTCAGTTACATAAACTGGAACGTGCTCTTTACCATTGTGAACTGCAATTGTAAAACCAATCATTTCAGGCAAAATAGTTGAGCGCCTAGACCAAGTTTTAATTGGTTTTTTAGATTTGCTTTCAATGGCCGCTTCAACTTTACTCATTAAGTGGTCATCGACAAAAGGACCCTTTCTAATAGAACGTGGCACTTTGATATCCTCTTAGCTAATTATCTTTTTTTGCGTCTTCTGACAATAAAACGATCTGTACGCTTATTACTTCTCGTTTTATATCCTTTTGTCGGTACGCCCCAAGGAGAAACTGGATGTCTACCACCAGATGTACGGCCTTCACCACCACCATGCGGGTGATCAACGGGGTTCATGGCAACACCACGCACAACGGGCCAGCAGTTGCGCTTGGCCTTGTACTTGTAGTAGGAGCGACCAGCCTTAAGCATGGGCTTTTCAGTACGACCACCACCGGCAACGAGACCGATCATGGCACGGCAGTCAGAAGAGACGACCTTCTTCTTACCAGAAGGAAGCTTAAGGATAGAACGGTGGACATCGGGGTTGTGGCCGATGATGGTGGAGTAACGACCAGAGGTACGGGCGAGGGTACCACGGTCACCGACTTGCTCCTCAACGTTGCACACAACGGTACCTTCGGGCAACAAACCAACGGGCAAAATGTTGCCGACAGTCAATTGCGCACGGCGGCCGGCGTAGATGAATTGACCGGTGAACATACCCTCCGCAGCGACGAAAGTCGAAGTTTCCTTTCCAATGCCGCTCTTGTTGTTGTGGAACACAACCTTCGCCAAGGGAGCTCCTCTTCCGGGATCGTGCACGATGGCCTTTCGGATCGGGATCTCTTTGAGTGCAGCTGTCGGGAGAACTCGGAGCG
>JAIUOG010000007.1 GCA_020161725.1 Pseudomonadota bacterium | reverse complement strand
AATTCTTATCTATCATCATAGGCAAGACATTCCGAGTAATATTGAAAACACTGGTTAAATTAGCGTCAATGACTTGTTTCCATTGCTCTTCTGACATTTTTTTAAGAGAAGAATCGACTGTAATGCCGGCATTATTAACTAAAATATCAATATGGCCATAACGCTCTGTGACTAGAGCGATTAATTTTTCACAGTCATTAAAATTTGCGATATCAGCATAAAGAATATCAATATCAAAACCTGCTTCTTTTTGCTCAAACTGCCAGGCTTTTGCTTCTTCATGACGACCATTTTTAAAATAACAAGCAACGACTCGATAATCAGCTGCTAAACGTCTACAAATTGCTGTTCCAATGCCACCTGTACCACCAGTTACTATCGCAGTTTTCTTTTCCATCTAAGACTCCCTGTCTTTTTTTTATTTGAATCTATAGGCAAATATAATGCCTATAGATTCAAGTTTGAATAAATCAAATTTTTGCAGGTTGTAAAACATATCCTTTCATTTGTTCAGCAAACTGACGCAAAACTTCTAAGCCTGATTCCTCGGCTTGCTTACACCATTGCTGCAAAGCCTCAACTAATTCTTTTTGAGAGCTGGCTGTTTTTAACCAAACATTTTGCAAGGATTGGCGGTAAGTGTAGACCGTTTTTAATTGTTCGCATTTTTCCAATAAAGCTTGCAATCGGGTATTTGCTTTAGGTGATAATAGGCTATCTTGACGTCTTAGTAATTGGCCTGCACGAGCAAATAATTGCCGGTCTAATTTGCAGGTTAGTTTTGCACGCTCAATTTTTAAAATAGGGCGAACCACATTTTTATAATAATGAGACATGACTTGGAAACGATTATTGACTACCGCTTTTACTGTATCGATATCAATTTGTAATTTACCCTTATCTAAAACCAGACGAGGAGGTAATTTTTTAACCTTAGCTAAGCCTAAAAAGGAGAGACAACGAATATAAAGCCAACCAATATCAAACTCCCACCATTTTAAAGAAAATTTAGCTGAAGAGGCAAAGGTATGGTGATTATTGTGTAACTCTTCACCGCCAATCCAAAAACCCCAGGGGAAAATATTAGTTGCCGCATCGGCACATTCATAATTACGATACCCCCAATGATGGCCTATGCCGTTAATAACGCCAGCGGCATGGAAAGGAATCCACATCATTTGAATAGCCCAAATGGTAATACCAGGTAAACCGAATAATAAAAGATCGGCTAAGAACATGATTAGGATACCTTTTGATGAAAAACGCTTATAAACGTTATTTTCAATCCAATCATCAGGTGTACCGTGAGAGTATTTCTCTATCATTTCTTTATCTTTAGAAGCAGAGCGATAAAGCTCAGCCCCTTCCCAAAATACTTTTTTAATACCAAGCACTTTAGGGCTATGGGGATCACCTTCAACATCAGTAGTTGCATGGTGCTTTCGATGAATGGCTACCCATTCGCCGGTAATCATACCAGTAGTCAACCATAACCAAAAACGGAAGAAGTGGCTGACAATAGGATGTAAACTAAGGGCTCTATGCGTTTGACAGCGATGTAGATAAATCGTCACACCTGCAATAGTAATTTGTGTTAATACTATTGTCGCTAAAACATAACCCCAGAAAGATAAATTTAAAACGCCGTAGATCATAAATCCCCCAGTAAAAATCAAACTCTAGTTTGAAAAAATTGTGCCTTTCCTTCCATGCCTAACACAGATCCATTTTAAGTAAGCTTCATGCCTACGCAAAACAACTCATTATCCCCAGCCCCAGATTCCGCGGACAAGCCGCGGAACGTAGGGTCAGGAGAAAACTATCATCACTTCCTCGCCCCTGATTCCGCGGACATGCCACGGAACGTAGGGTTAGGAACACTTCCCCACGCCTACGCCCCGCGACTTGTTCGCGGGGTCCAGAGATATAAGGGAATCCTTCACTTAAAGAAACTGGGCATAAAATCATGCATTCACTGCGAGGACACCAGGCCTATTTCAGCAATCCTTGTATTTAAGCTTAGTCAATAATTCATACAAATACCTATCTAATATACCACAAAATGTTCAATTCGCATTGCATCAATTCGACTTGTGAACGATAATTGCTAAATAAAAAGGATAAATTAATACTTTTTTACCTTATAAAGGATGCCGCCAGATGAATGACAAACTACAAAAATTACTAGAAAGTCTAGTTCCTTTTCTAATCTTAGGCTTTGCAGCAGCACTTGTTATTAGCCTTTTTATCATGCTTTCTTATGTTTTAGTCTGGGGTCTTTTAATAGGTGCTGTACTTTGGGGGCTTTACTCCATTAAAAACTATTTATTCCCAGGTGAAACAGCTAAACCTATTAAAAGCCACAAGGGCCGTATTATTGAACATGATGATAAAAAATAATGCCTGAATTACCAGAAGTTGAAACAACCAAACGCGGAATAACACCCTTTGTCCTTGGCCAAAAGATTGAGAAGGTTATCGTTAGAAATAGAAGCCTTCGTTATCTTATTGATGAGCAATTTGCAGAACAGTGTCAGGGGAAGGAAATACAAGCGATAGAACGCCGGTCAAAATATCTTTTATTTAGTTTAAATGAAGGCAATTTAATTAATCATCTTGGGATGTCAGGTCATTTACGTGTTGTTTCAGCCGAGATTGAAGCAGCTAAGCATGATCATCTTGATTTGATATTAAGCAATGGTTCTTGCCTTCGTTATAACGATCCGAGGCGTTTTGGGCTCTGGCTTTATCAAGAAATTTCCTTTGATAGTCATCCGTTATTAGCCCATTTAGGTCCAGAGCCACTGACCGATGATTTCAACACAAACTATTTGCTTGGCAAAGCGAAGAACAAACAGCAAAATATTAAAACCTTTATTATGAATAACAATGTTGTTGTGGGCGTGGGTAATATTTATGCCTCCGAAAGTCTCTTTCTTGCTAAAATTCATCCCGAAATGAAAGCCAGCGCCCTTACACCTAAACAAGCAGCTAACTTAGTGGATGCCATTAAAATTATTTTGGCAAAGGCAATTGAAGCAGGTGGTACCACCTTACGTGATTTTTATAAAAGCGATGGCAAACCAGGCTATTTCAGCCAGGATTTAAAAGTGTATGGTCGTAAGGATTTAGCATGCACTCGATGTAATCATTCTATCCAATCTAAGATAATTACCGGACGAAATTCTTATTTTTGCTCTTCTTGTCAAAAATAGGAATATAGCAAAATTAATTATATAGCCTAGGCGCAAGCCTGAAGGGCTGAAACCCGGGTTTCGCTTTGCTGCACCCAGGCTACATAGCATATGAACAAGCTTATGATATAATTAATTCTTTTTATAAATACTTAGATTATGAAAATCTCTAAACTTCGCACTCAATGGATAATGTTTCTCTCTGCAATGCAGGTTGTTAATACTTGCGGCTGGTCTGTTTTTAAAGGATTAACAGGCAAAACAAATCGTCCTTGGGTTGATATGATGATTCAACGCTTTGCAGATAGAGTGCTTAAACTGGTTGGCGTCAAATGTAAGATTATCAATCCTTATCAAGTCGAGCCTAAAAAAGGTAAACCCACGATTGTTATGTGTAATCATTCTAGCCTCTATGATATACCCATTAGTTTTAAGGCTTTTCCTAATCATTCCATTCGTATGCTTGCCAAAAAAGAATTATCCAAAATTCCTATCATGAGCCAGGGCATGACTGCTGCTGAATTCCCTTTTGTCGATAGAAAAAATCGTACTCAAGCCTTAAACGATTTAGAAGCAGTAAAGCGCTTGTTAAAAAGCGGCATTGTTATGTGGATAGCCCCGGAAGGGACAAGGTCTAAAAACGGGAAATTAGCGCCTTTTAAGAAAGGCGCTTTTATCACTGCCATACAAACAGAAGCAGAAATTATTCCGATTGGAATTCGAGGTGCCTATGATATTTTGCCAGCGAGAACGACCCAATTTAATTTAAATCAAACAGCAGAAATTCATATTGGTAAAGCCATTGATGCATCTGCCTATAGCCTAGAAACAAAGGATGAGCTAATTAAACTAGTTCATAGAGAAATGAAAAAACTAGTGGGTGAGGAATAAAGACTTACCCACAGAAATCCCCAAAAAACAAAAAGCAATACCAAAAAATACAGAAAGAAAAATATACGCCAAAGCAATTAAAGAAATACCTCTTTCAAAGAAGCTTAGAATTTCGAGAGAAAAGCCTGAAAAAGTCGTATACCCCCCCAAAAAACCAATAATTAACAAGGAAGTTAATTGCACACTTAAATGGGCACGTGTTGAAATAAAAATAAATAACAATCCAGCTAAAAAAGAACCCGTTAAATTAATAAAAAATGTCCCATAAGGAAAAGCAGATCCCCAAAGTAATAAAGTACCCCGCTGAATACCATAACGAAGCATGCCACCAAAACCTGAGCCTAAAAAAATAAAGAGAAGATTACGCATAGATAGAATGTTATAAGATTTGAGTATCAAATCTTATAACATAAAATAGATAAGATATTAATGAGGGCTGGTGGAAGAAAGATCGTTTACCTCTTCCACTTCTTGTTCTGTTTTCGAGTCTTTAACTTCTTTTAATTGAATTTTAAGGTTTTTCCTCTCTTTTTCAAAACTCTCAAGCATTTTTTCACTCGAAGTTTTAGTTCCCAAAGCGTCTTGAATGAGTTTTACTATTTTACCAATAAAGGACCACTTATAATCATGACTAATAGAATGGGTTTGTAAAAAACGCTTTTTGACTCCGTCCTCCATTAATCGCTCATCATAGTTCTTTAGCGTTTGCTTTTTATTTTCTGTGCCATCCTCATTTATTGAGATTTGGCCCTTCGCCTGACTCTCAACAATTGTATTTATTTTCTGCAAAAAATCACTCAAAATTTCATTACATTTATTTTCATCCATCACATCAATAGCCTCTTTGACTTCAATACCAATAGCTGGCTTTATAGCGAATCTCAACTCTTTCTGCATGTTTTCTAATAATTTATATTTTTTCTCACTCTCATAATGATCTGCCTTCGTAACAAAAAATTTATTAATTGATTCATTATGATCTTTTTGAGCTTTGTCATATTCCCTAGTTAACTCGTCAAAAATCTTTCTTAAGGCACTTCTTTTAGCCTCTAAAGTTACTACTGATTCTGGTGTATCATTTGGCATCCTATTCTCCAATTGATTAGCTATCTCTTATTCTATTTATAGAACAATTTTATTAAGGAAATATTAATAACTCTGCTATTACATTCAATAAGTTAATAGACATATACCCATCAAGCCTTGTTTTATGAGCCCAAGGTATGAAAAAATAGTGAGATTGTTTAGTTAGTTGGTATAACCCCGACGTTCAAAAACCTTATAATTACTGTCATTGCGAGCTTTAGCGAAGCAATCCATTACCGATTTTAAACGAAGCTCTTTTCTAGATTGCTTCGCTAAAGCTCACAATGACGGTGAAAATGGATCAAAATGAATAATCAATCTCTATTTCTTCCTCAAATCGAAGGTTTACGTGCCTTTGCAGTCATTGCTGTTATTCTTTACCATTTTTCAAAAATGCTGTTACCGAATGGCTATTTAGGCGTTGATATCTTTTTTGTTATTTCCGGTTATGTTATTTCAAAATCTTTATTAAATTATTCATCAAACCATTTTAGCCAATTTATCGGGATCTTTTATACCAAGAGAATAAAGAGACTTCTACCTGCATTATTGTTTTGTGTTCTTTTAACAAGCTTTAGCCTTTGCCTATTTATATCTAATACCGAAATGTCACTTAAAACGGCTATGGCAGCTATCTTTGGTGTATCCAATATCTATCTTTTTAACTATTCGATGGATTATTTCGCACCAGCGATTGATTATAATTTTTTTACGCAAACCTGGTCTTTAGGCGTTGAAGAACAGTTTTATTTTATCTTTCCTATGCTTACCTGGTTTTTAGGAATTAGAAAAAAAGATAATTTTATTCCATTGATTAGAACTATTTTGGTTTTATCCTTAAGCTCACTAATCCTTTTTATTTATCTAAGCCAAAAAGATCCTATGGCTGCTTATTTTTTAATGCCAAGCCGCTTTTGGGAGTTGGGGGCCGGCTGTCTTTTATACTTAATTTCAATTGATGAAAATTATCCTTTGGCGAAAATACTGGGTTTTATAAAAGCTAAAATCAATCCTAATCTTATTTTTTGTTTGCTCTGTATAAGCCTTTTTATTCCCGCTAAAACGCCTGCTTATATTACTATTTTACTCATAAGCCTCCTTATTATTTCCTTAAAACCTGGGAACTTAAGCTACAGCCTTTTAACTAAACCTTTAGCTCTTTATGTAGGAACACTTTCCTACTCTTTATATCTTTGGCATTGGCCAATCTTAAGTCTTGGTCGCTGGCTTTCTTTAAATGAAGGTTATTGGATTTTATTAGAAGTTGTTTTGATTATTGCTCTTTCTCTTTTTTCTTATCATTGTATTGAAACACCTTTGAGAAAAAGAAAATGGTCTTCGATTAATCTTAAAGCCATCAGCTATGGTTTAACTGCCTCCGTTTTTAGCTTTTTTATTTGTTTTGCCTTAATTAAAGGCACTCGCATTCAACATTTTATGCCACTTAAAGATTCTGGTTTTTCTTATAAAGAATATTGTGTCTTACGTGCCAATGAAAAATTAAAAGACCATGCCTTTGATTTATGTACCATTAAACCAACAACGGCAAAGCAAACTATCTGGGCCCTAGGCGATAGCCATGCAGGGCATCTTCAAGGTTTACTTTATGCCTTAAATGAAAAATTGGGCTTAGGCATTCATCTAACGGAAGCACCTGGGCAACTTTTTCCTGCCGAAACTTTATTTGATTCGCAAAAAATCATGTGGAAACAAATAAAAAATAACTTACATCAAGGGGATATTGTTTTAATTTCAAGGCTTTTTTTAGATAGAGATTCAAAACAAAAAATGAATACCATTGATGATTGGCTTAAAAAACAGGTCCTACCGCTATCGGAAGAATTAGCAAAAAAAGGCGTTAATTTAGTCATCGTAGGTCCTCTGCCTATGTTCAATTTCAAAGATATCAAACGATGCACTGATAATAATTGTGATATAGAACGTCAGTTTATTTCTGCTGAAATTACGTCTATTTATAAAATGATTAACCAAGATATTAAGGGGAAAAAAAATCTTTATCTTTTTAATCCTTTCGACGTATTTTGCCCAAAATCATCAAAAAAATGTTCGCCGATGAAAGAAGGTCAAATCGCTTTTCGCGATAGTGATCACCTTAGTTATCAGGGCGCATCACTGTTAAAAGATAATTTTATTGGCTTCTTATCTCAACATGCTTTATTAGCAACTAATAATTTACCTTAGGCTTTGGAGCTATTTAAAGTATATCTATACCAAGGCGCATCATCATTTCTACTATTTATCGTTTATTTAGTTCAGGCAAATCGTAATCTTCCCAACCTGGGATTTCTGCAACCTTGAAAGATAATTTTCCTGAAATAGATGAGTAATTGCTTTAACTCAGGCAACCGGTTTCATTGAACCAGGCGTATAATAGCTAGTATATTCACCCTAAGGGTCTCTCAAAAACTAATTCATCCATATCAATTTCGAGCTCTAAAACCATTTCAGCAGTAGCTAGAACTTCTAAATCAATCGTTCACATTGTGTTAAAAGCATAGGCTCAACCCCAATGACAAGCGCTATGGTAGAATTTTTATGTCCTAGTTTTATAGCTTTTTGTAAAGCCTTTCCTATTTCACTGTCTAAATCACTGGTTTATCTACAGTGATTAGCTCTCCCTCTTTATCTAAGTCTTCAATTTCTAGCTTTTACCGGGCTAATTTTTTCTAAATTAGTGGAAAAATTTTTCAGTTTTCTTTAGGCTAAAGAAAAAATCAATAAAACTCTATTTAGATAGATAAGGATATCATGAAAGCGTTGTTATATGGTTTAGGTTTACTCAGTCTCGTCAACCCAGCCAAAGCCACTTGGAATTTTGAAATAGCACCTTATCTATGGGCATCAGGGCTTGAAGGTACGGAACAAACTGGGAAACATCGCTTTCATGTTTCAAAATCCTTTTCAGAGCTGATAAAACATTTGGATTTGGGAGCGATGCTTTATGTTACAGCCTATCAGAATAATTTTGGCCTCTTTTTTAATGGTATTTATTCTAAGGTTTCAGATAATCTTAACTTAGATGAATTTCATATTCACACATCCAGTACTATATCCGTAGATAGTGCGGGACTTTCTTATAAAATTCCTCTTTCCCAATGGACATTAGAACCTTATGCAGGTGCTCGTTATACCTTTAACGGCACTAAAATAAGCATCAATGCCTTGCACATCAATAAAAAATACAACTGGATCGATGGCATTTTAGGTAGCCGTATTATTTATAAGGTTAATTCATCTTTTAATATTGAGGGTTCTGCCGATTATGGTATGGGTTCTCATTCCAACAGCTATAATCTTACGGCTCTATTAGGTTACCAATCACTAAAGCATTTTAAAAACACCCGCTTTTATTTAGGTTATCGCCTCTTACATCAGAATTATCATACAGGCTCAGGGCGTCAATATTTCTTATGGAAGATGAATTTATATGGCCCTGTTGCAGGTTTTGCCTATCGTTGCTGATAAAATATGATTAAATTAATAACAAGAAAATTCTTTTTTGCTATGGTGATAGTTTTATTATCTTTAGAAACCAAAGCGAACCCTACAACAGAGAATCCTATTGCTAATGAATTGAGTACATCCCCCGATGATGTAACTCAATTATTATCGACCTTAAAACAAGATAATAAGAGTTTAATTGAAAAAACACCCGTCGATCAGTTTTTAAAGCAGATAGATAAAATAAAAAAATTACATAAACGTTATGGATTAGATTGGGGTATGAGCTATATCCCCTTGCTTGAACATTCTTCCTTTAGCCACAATAAAGAAAATGCATCAGGGGGAGCTTATCAGTTTTTTTCAAATTACAGACCACAACGCTTTCAAGCATCAAAAACCTTATTCGGATTAAAAATAGAAACTAATCAACGTTTTACTGAAATATCGCCAGGTAATTTTGCAGATGAACTGAATTCAGCTATTTTAACTGTTTCAGGTTATAGGCCTTATCCACCTGCTATAACTGAACTTTGGATACAGCAAAGCATTCTACCAAATATCATGGCCTATCGTTTAGGTAAAATTGATTTAACCTCCATTATGAACTCTTATGCTTTCGATAGTAGGCAGTTTTATTTTTTATCTAATGTATTTAGCAGGCATCCTGCAACTGCTGTTCCAACTAAGGCCTTAGGCGCTGTCTTAGGTATCGCTTTAGGGTCTCATTTTTATACTGCTTTAGGTACTGTGGATGCCAATGGTGAGGATAATGCTGCTGACTTTGCGGTATTTCGTAAGGGAAAATTATTTACAGCTCTAGAGTTGGGTTATAGAGATATTATTACTAACCCGCAATCGGATAATTATCATCTTTTTCTTTGGCATGTTGATGCTCAACCCGAAAAACAACAGTTAAGTGATCAAGGGCTTTCTGTAGTATTACAGAAAAATTTATTTAATCAATTTATTCCCTTTGTAAAACTAGATTGGTCTAAAGGAAGAGTTGCTACATTCAATAAGTTATTTATCACTGGATTTGGTTTACAACACCCCTTTTTTGGCTCCATCGGACTATGGGGATTAGGTCTCGGTTATGCAGAACTAGCTGAAAACCAAGACCATCAAGGGATCTTAGAAACATTTTATCGCATTCAATTAACGCCGCATTCACAACTAACACCTAACATTCAATGGATTAAAACTTTACCTTTTAACGAGACAACACCCATTGCAACCGTCTTTAATCTGCGCTACCGAATTGCTGTCTGAGCATTAAACCAATTATTAAAAGACTCGCCCCCTAATATTAGTTAGGCGTAACAATGTTAAACCAAAAGTCAAAATTATCAATAAAGCTCATCAATTGACTTAAAGCTTGCTGATTACCCGCAATTTTAATTTCTTGATTTACCTCTGTACTCTCTAACGTTTTTTGTTGAAGAATAATTTGATTTAGAGTTTCTCTATTCATTGTGATGGTTGCATCTGCTTTATCAGACTGATACCCCTGAATATGATGCAGGCTTCCATTATTTAATTCTACAAGGTATTTCTCTTTAATATCAGGGAAATTGAAATTCAATGTAAGCATGGTGTTTGCTGCTTTTTCACCATTCAATTTCACACCTAAATAATCGAAGAATAAACCTGTACTCATTGCACGAATCGTATCGGGGCTTGCAGTATCGGGAGCAGCTAACTTTTGCACTCCATTTCGTAATTCTTTAGCACCGCTTAAATAAAAATTACGCCAAGGCCCTGATTCCGCTTGGTAACCTAATTGCTCTAAAGCATCTGCCTCCAAATTACGCGCATCTTGGTTATTAGGTTCCGCAAAAACAACATGATTCATCACTTCAGCAACCCAACGATAATTTCCTTGCTCATAATCTTTTTGAGCTTGTTCCATAATTTTTGAAGCCCCCCCCATATAATCAACATACTTTTTACTTGCTTCTACAGGCACTAAAGGATGCAAAGTTGCTGGATTGCCACTAAACCAACCTAAATATTTAACATAAGTAGCCTTGGTATTATGGTTCATTGTTCCGTAATACCCTCGATTTGACCAGTAATGGCTTAAACTGTCAGGAAGTTGTACTTTTTCTGCAATCTCATCCATGGTAAAACCTTGATTTGCATAATGCAAAGTTTGATCATTGATAAATCGATACATATCACGCTGTAATTTTAAATGCTTAACAATATTAGGCTTATCCCAAATTGGCCAATGATGAGGCGCAAATAAAACCTCAGCATCATTGCCCCAAAGATAGATAGTTTCATTTAAATACTTTGACCAAGCTAAAGGATCTCTAATCTTAGCACCCCTTAAAGAATAGGTATTATGCAAAGTATGTGTCGCATCTTCAGCAGTACATAAAGCATGATATTCTGGTATATAAAAAAGCATTTCAGAGGGAGCTTCAGAATCTGGAGCCAGGTAAAAAACAAAATCGAGTCCTGCTAGGTTGATCTTTTGTTGATTAGTGGTAATCAACACCGTTGGTGCTATAAGTGATACGATACCAGACGAGGTTGTCATTCCTAAACCAGCTCCAACCTGGCCTGTTGGCGACATAGGTAATATATTCCCATACATATAACTAGCACGCCGACTCATTGCATTTCCTGCCATCACATTTTCTGCAACCGCACTTTCAGTAAAACCAACAGGTGCTACAATTTTTACCTTTCCTGCTTTGACATCATCTTCAGACACAACCCCTTTAACCCCACCATAATGATCCACATGGCTATGCGTATAAATAACAGCAACGATTGGTTTTTTAGGCCTATGCTGAAAATATAAATCAAGGGTTGCCTTAGCTGTTTCCACCGAAATAAGTGGATCAATAATTACAATACCTTGGGGGCCCTCAACAAAGGTAATATTAGAAAGATCAGCGGTTCGGACTTGATAGATATACTCATTAACTTTAAATAAACCACCCATTTTTACCAACTGCGACTGACGCCATAAACTAGGATTGACTGTATCAGGTGAAGGGCTGTCGGTTTTAATAAAAGCAAAATTACTTAAATCCCATACTATCTCACCCTTAGCATTTTTAATCACACCATTATTAGCTAGAGGCGCAATAAATCCTTTTGATGCATTATTAAAAGATTCTTTATCACTAAAAGGAAGTTCTTTTAATAATTGATTATTTGAGGACTTTGTAGTTGATGAAGCATCTTTGGGCGCTTCTGCTGCATTAACTACATTGTGAAGAAAGAAAGGGCTTAAAGCCAAAATACTTAAAGTCAGTTTTTTTATTTTCATATCATTCCTTGATGTGAAGGCAAACTCTTATTCTAGAGATTCAGGCTTTTTTCTCAATATCTTAAGCTTACTCTGCTTCAATTTTTCATCTAATATTTTTTGCTTCGCTTTTCTTGAACGCCGCTTCTTTTGGCGCTTTATCTTTTCGATTTTTTGTTGTTCTTTGGTTTTTTCATCACACAATATAGCATGTAATTTTTCACAAAGCCGCTCTCTAGCAAAATAGCGATTATCCTCACGGCTTCTTGAATACTGGCATTTTATTTCTAGGCCTGAAGGTAAATGTTTCAAATACACGGTTGAAGCTGTTTTTTGTAATTTCTGTCCGCCACGCCCACTACCAAGAATAAACTTTTCGACTAGATTGGCTTCATTAATACCTAAGCCCAGCATTCTTGCTGCTAATTTATCCCATTTATCTTTAGTAATCATTTATTAGGGTCAAGTCTTTTGATAAGCGTATTAGTTTAATAAAAAATTGATACAGAGTTAATTTTTTATCTTACAAGAACTCAAACTGTTATTGAATAGATAAAAAAATAGTTATTGTTTTACAATAAACCCAAATGGAACATATACATCTTGCCCATTAATCCTAAATTGGGCAAATAATTTTACAAAACCTGCCTGCTTAAGTTCTATATGAAACCTAAGTTTTGAACCACCTCTTTCTAATTCACTACGAGGTTCTTTTCCTAAAGGATGAATATGAAGAACCGAAGCATGATCACCACTAAAACCTACGATATGTGCAAAAGCACCCATCACTGGCTCAAGTTTTGTAAATGGTTTACCATTTTTGCTAATGCTAATAGAGCCCATCACAGCCTGCGAAGCCTTAGGTTCACCATCTAATTTTAAGGTGAATTCATAGGAGCTAAGGCGAGTTTTTAGCGTTGTTATCTCCTTCACCTGAGATACTTCCGAAGCCACGCCCAATTTTTTCTCTAAAAAAAACTGCTTATTAGTTTGGCTTGGCGTAATATCAACCCACATTTGATAAGAAGCATCGCTTTTTGGAATAAAGCTAAAAGTATAGCCCTGTTTTCCTTCCTCTGCGGGGTGAATATGATGGTAATCATTGAGCGAGGAATCTATAATGAGTATATGGATTTTCTTCGTATGCACCTCTTTTAATTCATCTGCTGTGAGGACTTTATTGCCTTGAAGCAATTTAAAACGAATAGTTGTCAGTTTATGAGCAATAATTTGTTTAGGATCTTTCTCAAGCGAAATCGTAATATCGTCATTCATGGCCTCATTTTTAATTGAATGCGCTAAAGAATGAGAATGCGAACCTTCGGCAGAAGCTAATCCTCCGCTAAAAATCATTCCCAAACCGAATAGAAAAGATAAGTACTGCATGGGCGGCTCCGCTTAACAATTACAATTGCTGAATAAACTTCATTACATTAGCCACATAAATAGTGCCATACCAATCATCATTAAATTTTCACTAAGCGAAATAAAACCTAGAGGCACATTACTATCAGCACCAACACAAGCACATTTTAATTCACGCTTATCGATATACACTGCTTTAAATACTGAAATAGCACCTATTGTTCCTATAAATAAGGCCGTTGGAATCGAAATCCAGTTTAAAGCCCCAGCAATCATTAAGATCCCAGCTAAGGCTTCTGCGAAAGGATAAATATAACTATAAGGAACCCAATGTTTAGCCAAAATATCATAATTGAGAAACATCGTTGAAAATCCTTCGAGATTCTGAAGTTTTAAAAGTGCAAGGACGACCATGCTAAAGGCAATAAACCAAGATATCGTGGCTGTTGTAAATAAAGTATTGGTAAAAGCATAACTTGTAGCAAAAGCCATAAGCGCTGTGACTGCAAAAAGTACAAGAACTGGACGATAGCTCGTTTCCTTAGGAGCCCGTATTTTCTTTCCAAAATAACGGCGCAAATCATCATAGCCGCCGATACGCTTGCCATTAATAAAAGTTTGAGGCGTTGTTTTTACATCATGCTGCATCTTAAAAGCATCTACTTGCTCACGAGAGGTGAGCCAATTATCTTCAACGACATAACCTTGGCGTAGCAATAAATTTTTTGCTTTGATGCCATAAGGACAAGTATGCTTTGGCATAACCATACGATGAAGAACTGCTTTTTTAGCTATTGTCTGATTCATTGAATACTCCATTGATTACTGGTCTATAAACAATATAAAGTATGTACTATAGTACGGAGTCAAGCCATGAATAAAACAATCAGTGAGTTTGCAAAATTTTGCGATGTTGGAGTAGAAACAATCCGCTATTATCAACGAGAAGGGATTCTTGATACCCCCGCAAGAGGAAATGCATTTAGTCCCGGACGAATCAGGCGCTATGGTGATAAAGATATCCATCGCTTACAATTTATTCTTTCGGCAAAGAAAGCAGGGTTTACTTTAAAGGAAATAAAACAGTTATTAGAGCTCGACGCAAAAAATAATAGAGAACGCGTAAGAAATATGGCTGAACAACGCATTGCAAAACTAGATGCTCAAATTACTGAATTCAAAAAAGCCCGCGAATCTCTTTATCACTTAGTAAAAGAATGTAAGAAGGCAAGTTTAACACCCTGCCCTATTCTTGTTGCCTTTGAACCTAAATGACTTAAAAATATAGTTTAAGGTTAGATGATGTGGTTTAGAATACAAAATCAGCATGTCACGGTATATATTGTCGCAAAACCTAATGCAAAAAAAACAGCTCTCGTAAAAATCACAGAAGAAGCATTACACATTGCCATTCACGCCAAACCACATAAAGGAGAAGCTAATAAAGAGTTAGTTTTATTCTTATCCAAATTATTCGCTGTTCCTAAAAGCCTGCTCAATTTAAAAACAGGAGAACATAGTAAATATAAACAACTTATAATGCCTTTAACTCTAGATACTCAAAAAATACTTAATGAGTTAGAGGTTAAGGGTTAAAGTTTTGTGTGCTTGATGAAGTGCCCCCATAATTGGGAAAGACCCGAAAGACCCCTTATTAATTATCCCTAATGTTAATATGGCGCGCTCGGAGGGACTCGAACCCCCGACACCTTGGTTCGAAGCCAAGTACTCTATCCAGCTGAGCTACGAGCGCAGGATGGGTTTTTATAACTTTGATAAACATGGTGGGCCGTATAGGATTCGAACCTATGACACAGAGGTTAAAAGCCTCCTGCTCTACCAACTGAGCTAACGGCCCCAAAAGAAGGCTCGAATGATACCCGATTAAGGTAAAATTTCAAGTCTTTTATGCTGATTATTTTTCATTAATGTTTTATCAGCATACAAATCACGGTTTGTAGCTAAAATTGTCCAGCCTAAACCGCTTAGATAATTGAGCTTCGTATCCAAAAAAACTGAAGGAACGATTAATAATAAAACATCTGCACCCAAGGCTCCACAGCCTTTTATAGCTAAGATATCGGTATCATTTTTAAAATCTTTAATATACGACAAACTGTGCTTTGCCATTAGATTCATTTCAGTTAATTGATGTTGATATTGGTTAATCGCATCTATCAAACCGATACTATTTTTTTTATCAAAGGCTTTTTTAGCTAATTCAACAGTCTTTGCTAAATGCCCTATTGATGTAGGCAGACTTGTTTTTTGTAAATGATAATGAGTTGCTAACTTTTGGCCTGAATGCAATAAAATAAAAGAGATATCTTTAAAGGGCCAATTATAATTTTTTATTTCATTTTTTTGGCGATTAATATAAACACAACCTTTTTGAGTTTGTGCAAGCACATCATAGCCACTAGGCCTAAGCCCCACTCCCTGCCAGGCTGATTGATAATAAGCATCCATTAAACTGTGTAGATTGGGTATCATATTTAAAACATGACAGCTCGCTAAATAGGTTCCCAAAAATTGCGCACTGGATGCGCCAACACCACCAATATCGTGATAAGGGTCTTGCCAGACTAGGCCTTGACTTAAATTTCGATGATGTGCCCACCAGAGACCTGCAGGCGACTGAGGATGTATTCCTGTAATTTCTTCATTATCAGAAACTAACGATAATTCAAAAACAGGTGAAGTCGTTAAAATAATAGCGCCCTCACCCTGCAAAGCAGCATATTCACCCAATAAAAACGTTTTAGCGGGAATAGTCCATTTCATTTAGGAAACTCTCTCTTCCCTTAATTCGGCCAAAAGCTCATGCGCATTAGATAAGCTAACTCGTTTATGCATGGTTAACCAATGATGCAAACGTTCTTTTAATTGCGGCATTTCAACATCATTAGCGCCAGCCACTAAAAGTAAATTATCAATATGAAGCTTCATATGACCTTGAATAATTCCATCCGTACATAAGGCCTTAATTGCACCTAAATTTTGTACTAAACCAACCGCTGCAATAATTCTTGATAAATGATTAGCAGATTCAACACCCATCATTTTAAGGCAAAGCTTAGCCGTAGGGTGTAAAGAAGTTACACCACCAACTGTCCCAACAATAATCGGTGCCTTTAATTGGCCGATTAAAGAACCATTCTCATAACGCCAACGCGTCAAAGCTTGATATCGCCCTTCTTTAACTGCATAAGCATGCATACCGGCTTCAACTGCACGCCAATCATTCCCTGTCGCAATTAGAACAGGATCAATACCATTCATAATACCTTTATTATGAGTTGCAGCCCTGTAGGGATCTGTTTCAGCAAACAAAGAGGCTTCTTGCAAACGTTCGCCTAATTCAGGATCGACATTCGGAATTTCAACTATAGCTGACGTTAATTTTTGATCGTTTAAATTAGATAAAATACAGATAGAGACTTCTTCGCCCGTCAAATTTTGAATAATTGGTTTCAAATATTCCAATACTTGATTAAGAATATTAGCACCCATCGCATCACAACTATCCATCAATAAATGAATAACTACCATAGGAAAACCATCTTCACGGACCAAAACTCTTAAATCTAAATCTTTAACACCACCACCACGCTTTACCATATTAAAGGCTACATCTTCATTGGCTTTTTCAATTAAAAATTGTTTATTATCAGCAAAAATTGCTTTGAATTTATTAAGATCGTTGACTTTAGCAAGTTGGATTTGGCCAATAATGGATTCCCCCTCAACATGAGTACTAATAAAACCTTCCTGCCTTATCCATTTTGCCGTTTTAGAAAGAGCCGCAATAATTGAAGTCTCTTCCACCGCAAGCGGAATAACATAATCTTGATTATCAATGCGAAAATTGGTGGCCACACCTAAAGGAAGTTGAAAATAACCTATTACATTTTCAATTAATTTATCGGCCAGCCCCAAATCATGAATACCGCCTCTTTGTAGATAATCGATATCTTCATGACTAAGAGCCCCCAATTCTTGTAAGCGCTTAAATCGTTCCTCTCGTGATAATTTAGAAAAACCTTTAAATAATTGATCGGCTAATTGGCTAGGCATGCCATCCCCCAAGTACATTCAATTCAGGGCTAGCCACGCAAAACATAGCCACTTTTAATTCATATTCAATGGATAACATGGTTCGATATACTGTATTTTAAGTCAGAAAAATAGCGCTATTCTAGCATAGATTATATAAAGTCTAATATGCTAAACCTTAGAATTAAAACAAAGGTTAAAAATTTAATTTTGCGGCAAGATAGCTTTTCGTATTATGCTAGTCTTTTGCTTCGATAAATTTTTCCATGGCTAAAATAGCACCTGCTCAACTTTCCTATGATGAAACCGAAAATTGCTTTCAGTGCAAAGGGGCATGGATTGTTTTAAATATTGATTCCCTTTCTCATGAACTTGATTTATCGGCAATTCCTGAAGATAAGAATATAAAAATCTCAGGTAGACAATTAACCGCTTTTGATAGCGCAGGGGCTTTAGTCTTAAGACATGTTATTAAACAAATTAATGAGCAGGATAAAAAGATTGAGTTAGCTGATTTTACTGAGCAACAACAAGGCTTAGTAAAAATGCTTGAAGATAAAGATGAGTTTATTCAATATCAGCCCCCTCCACCAAAAAAACAAGGCATTCTCGCTCAGATTGGTAAAGAAACGATAAATAAGCTCAAACAAACTGATGGTTTCATCATTCTTATTGGCGATTTATGTACTAAATTATTTGAAGCCTTTGGTAATTGGCGGCGTTTTCAATTACCCTCCATTATTTCAAATATTTTTTCTGCGGGTGTGCAAGCCTTACCTATCATAGCGCTTCTATCCTTTTTAATTGGTGTAGTTCTAGCCTATCAAATGGGTTTGCAATTACAAACTTATGGTGCCAATATTTTTATTGCCTATCTATCAGGCATGGCGATTTTTCGTGAATTTGCGCCTTTAATTACTGCCATTATTGTAGCCGGTCGAACGAGTTCTGCTTTTACAGCACAAATTGGTAGCATGAAACTCAACGAAGAAGTGGATGCCATTAATACCATGGGCTTATCCCCAACAGAACTTTTAGTCATGCCCAAAGTGCTTGGCCTTTTGTTTGTCTTTCCCTTACTTATTTTTTGGGCTGATATTTTTAGCATTATTGGTGCTTTATTCATGTCTAAATCAATGTTAAATGTGGGCTATATTGATTTTTTAGAACGCTTAAAAGAATCTGTCGGCTTAGAACAAATGATGCTCGGTTTGTATAAAGCTCCAGCTTTTGCCATTTTAATTGCTCTTGTGGGCTGTTTTCAAGGATTTAGGGTAGAGGCGCAAGGTGATAGCATTGGTAGCCAAACAACTAAATCGGTAGTTCAAGCTTTATTTTTAATTATTGTTGCTGACGCTGTCTTTTCAATTGTTTATAGCTGGATGGGTGTTTAAATGCCAGATAATATTATTGAAATCAGGGGATTAAAAAATTATCTAGGTGGCCAATGGGTACATTCGGATGTTAATCTGGATGTTAAAAAAGGCGAGATTTTAGCTATTATCGGCGGAAGTGGCAGCGGAAAAACGACTATTTTGAGAAGCCTTTTAATGCTGATGAAACCAACCGCTGGCTCTTTAAAAATTTTTGGTGAAGAAATTACCAACATAAGCCCAGAAAAGGCGAATGGCATTAGACGACGCTGGGGAATGATGTTTCAGCATAGTGCCTTATTTTCATCGATGACCGTTATAGAAAATATTATGTTTCCAATGAAAGAATTTGCTCATCTTGAGTCTCGTTTTATGGAAGAATTAGCCCTGCTTAAACTCTCGCAAGTAGGTTTAGCCAAAGAAGCAGCAGCTAAGTACCCTTCTGAGCTAAGCGGTGGAATGCAAAGACGTGCAGCGGCAGCACGCGCTCTTGCCATGGATCCTGAACTTCTTTTTTTAGATGAGCCAACTACAGGACTCGATCCCCGATCTGCGAGGCAATTTGACAAATTAATTCTCTTTTTAAGAGAGACGCTGGGACTTACTATTGTGATGGTTAGTCATGATCCAGAGTCTTTAAAAATAACAGATAGAATAGCTTTTATCGGTGAGGGCAAAGTACTTTGTGAAGCCCCTTACAAAGAAATTAAAAAAAATAAGCATCCATTGATTGCCGAATACTTCAGTAACTTTTAAACTGGTTAAAAATTAGGAGAGCCTTTTTGGAAGAAAAAACCAATTACACCATTGTCGGCTTAATTGTATTAATTTTATTGGCAGCCCTCATTGCGACAGGCCTTTGGCTTTCTATTGGCTTTGATCAAAAGAAATATCATACCTATGCTGTTTACATTCGAGAAGCAGTCTCGGGGCTTAGCGAGCAATCGCCCGTTAAATTTAATGGCGTAAAAGTAGGATATGTTAGCAAAATTGAATTAAATCACCATGACCCACGCAAAGTAGAAATTCTTTTAAGTATTGAAGACGGTACGCCCATAACCACAAGTACAACAGCAACCCTAATATCCCAAGGTATTACAGGCACAACCTATGTTGGCCTTGCCGCTAGCTCATCTGAACTCACTCCCTTACAAAAAGTACCTAATCAACCTTATCCAGTAATTCCTGCTAAACCCTCTCTTTTTAATCAATTGGATAAAGCTTTAAAAGACGTCTCTGAAAATGTAAATAAAGTAAGTGATCAAATTGGGCGTGTTTTTAATGAAGAAAATATCAATAATTTAAATAAAACCTTAGCGAATGTTAAAAAATTTACCGATGTTTTTGCTGAAAATAGCACTACCATTAATCATAGCCTGGAAAATATGGATACCTTGCTAAAAAATACCGCTAAAGTCAGCGATGATTTCCCTCAAATTGTAAAAGAGTTAAAACAAGGTATAGTTAAACTCAATGATATGACTGTTACAATTAGCGATGCAGGTACCTCAGTTAGTTCAACGATGTCCGCAGGCAAATCAACTATTGATAAATTATCTGAAATAACTATTCCGTCTTTAACCTCACTTATCCACCGTCTCAATTTGATTGCAATCAATTTAGAAAAGGTCAGTGTTCAGGTTAAAGATAATCCTTCTGTGTTAATTAGAGGTACCGAAAAACCGCCTTTAGGGCCAGGAGAATAAAATGAATAAGAATTTTGTTTTGATAGCCCTATTAAGCCTTTTTTTAGTTTCTTGTACTGCGGTAAAACCCACAGTAACCAATCAATATAAACTAGCAGCCTTTAGCGCCAAACAATATGCAAAAAGGCCTAGCCAATATTCGATTTTAGTTTCAACCCCCGAAGCCGTAGCAGGTTATCAAACTGAGCAGATGATGTATGTCAACAAACCTTATGCCTTAGCTTCCTTTGTAAAAAATGCATGGATTGATCCCCCTGCAGAAATGCTTTTTCCCTTAATTGTACAAAGTTTACAAAAAACACAAGCATTCAAAGCAGTAGGCTCTAGCCCGCATGCCGAAATAACCGATTATCGTCTTGATACCCAATTAATTGAATTGCAACAAAACTTCCTTAGAAAACCGAGCCAAATCGATTTGGTTGTTAAGGTTGTATTAACAAGAGTTACTGATAGCAAGGTAATTGCCTCAAGAATTATTGCAGAACATATTTCCTGCCCTAGTGAGAATCCTGAAGGTGGGGTTTTTGCGGCAAATAGGGCTGTTGAAAAGTTAACCCAGGAAATAACTTATTTTGTTATATCACATATAAAAAATTCATAAGACATGATTAGCCATATTGCTTTTAAAAGTGTTAAAATGGAAAATTTGGTTAACTAATGTAGTTTAGTACAACCCGGGTTTCGGCTCTTCGAGCCTGCACCCAGGCTACATAAGAAAATAAGCTTTTTAAACCATCGTATTTTATTAAAGATACGATATAAATGTAGCCTGGATGAAGCGGAGCGAAATCCGGGTTTCCTCTCCCGGATTACGGATCGAAGAGCCTCCATCCAGGCTACATTTAATACTCACATTTTGAAGAAACTTGGGTATATTCGGCTTAGATAGCGAAAGTCATAAAAAAATTATACAATAAGCCCTTTAATTTAGATTAAAAATAAGTCAGTATAGCTTTTTTAAAAAATAATAATGAATATGTAATAGGAGAAAGAGCGGATGAAAGCAAAATTGAAATTAGGACTGATTGGCGCAAGTATTGTTTTACTAGCAGCCTGTTCTAAAACCCCAGGTAGCGCCGATGGTTCAAGTTATGGCAGCGAAAGTGGTTTATCTGCTCATGGTTTAGGTGGCTTTAGCCGTTTTGCAGGCCAAGCACCCGGTGAATCTTATACAACTAAAGCCCCCCATAACCAACGTTACCTTTTCTCCTATGACGATTCTAGCTTTGCATCTAAATACAAACCATCTTTAATGGCACAAGCCAATTATATGCGTTCTAATCCTGGGGCTCGCGTTTTATTAGCAGGTCATACTGATGAAAGAGGAAGTCGTGAATATAACGTCGCATTAGGTGAACGCCGTGCAAATACTGTAGCTGAATTATTATTAATGGCTGGTGTTGATAGAAGCCAAATTCGTGTTGTTAGCTATGGTAAAGAGCGTCCAATTTATTTCGGTCACGATGCTGAAGCTCATAAGCAAAATCGTCGTGTTGAGTTAACTTATGAGGCAACCAGATGATTAAATACCATCGACTTCTACTTAGTATCTGCCTAACCTGCTGCCTACCGCTTCAGGTTTTTGCTGCAGCACCGGTAGTTGATGATAGCGAAAATTTTGCTATTCTCGATGAGCAACAGGCTTCCGTTGAGCCTGTTGCAAAAACACAATTAGAAGATAGCTATAGTGAAGACGGTGATGAAGTCGCCTTAGCTAAAGATAGTCTGGATAATTCAGGCTTGAATAGCAATGACAATACCTCTCTTCTCAATAGAATACAAAACATGCAACAAGAAATGCAGGAGTTGCGTGGCCAGCTTGAAGTACAAGCGCATGATATTAAGCGCCTAAAAGAGCAGCAATTAGCCTTCTATAAGGATATTGATGCCCGTTTAAGCAATAATAGCACTAATAACAAAACAGCTGCTGTAGCACCGCTCCCAATTAATAAAGAAGCCGATTTTGTTATTAATACACCAAATTCTACAGCTAATCCTTTGCCAGCGACTGCTACAGCACCTAAACCTTTTAATCAAGGTAATTATAGCGTAGGCCGAGGTAATCCTGCCGATGAGCAATTAAGTTATATGGCAGCTTACGAATTAGTAAAAAACAAACGTTTTGATGATGCCTTAACAGCAATGCAGGCCTTTGTAGTGCAATATCCTCAAGGCGGTTATACTGCTAATGCCCAATATTGGCTTGGCGAACTTTATATGGTGAAGTCCAATTATAATAAAGCGATTAACCATTTTGAGGTTGTTTTAAAACAATTCCCTAATTCCACTAAAGCAGCAGCCTCTACATTAAAAATTGGCTATGCACTTCTGGCTTCCAATAAACCAAGTGATGCTAAAAAGCGTTTACAAGAAGTTGTGAGAAAATATCCTGACACACCAACAGCACAGCTTGCTTTAATGAAGTTGGAGTCTATAAACGCCTCATGAAGTCTTTTGCAAATGAATTACGTATTACTGAAATTTTTCATTCCTTACAAGGTGAATCAACTACAGTGGGTTTACCCACTGTTTTTGTTAGGTTAACCGGTTGTCCACTTCGCTGCCAGTATTGCGATACTGCTTATGCCTTTAATGGTGGCCAATTAACTCCAATGGAAAAGATCTTAAAAACAGTTGAATCTTTTGACTGCCAATATGTCTGTGTAACAGGTGGCGAACCCCTTGCGCAACCTGGCTGCATTACTTTATTAGAAAAGTTATGCGACCTAGGTTATAAAGTATCTATAGAAACAAGTGGCGCTAGAGATATAGCAGAAATTGACTCACGAGTAATGATCGTCATGGATTTAAAAACGCCGGATTCTAAAGAGGAATCTAAAAACTTGTTTTCAAATCTGGAGCATCTTAAACCCTCTGATCAGATTAAATTCGTACTATGTAGTCGCAATGACTATGATTGGGCTTGCCAAATCATTGAAGAATATCAATTAGCTGAAAGAGTACAACTCCTATTTTCTCCGAGCTGGGGGCAATTAAACCCGCAGGAACTGGCAGATTGGATAGTGAATGATAAACTTAAAGTACGTTTCCAAATTCAACTTCATAAAATTCTTTGGAATGATGAACCTGGCCGTTAAATAGGAGCAAATTATGCAATGGCTTGCTAAAGCACCCTCTAATATTGCTCTAATAAAATATATGGGCAAAAAAGATAGTGAAGCTAATATTCCAGATAATCCTTCCTTATCTTATACGCTCCCTAATCTTGTAAGCACTGTATCTCTAGAGCTTAGCCCCGGGAAACAGGATTTTTGGGAACCCCTATCTATTCCGGGAGGCCAACCTTTTCAGTTATCCGCAAAAGGACAAGAACGCTTTTTGCTCCATTTAGCTCGTATTAAAAAGGCTTTAAATTTTGAGGGTGCTTTCATTGTTCGTTCTACCAATAATTTTCCTCATGGTTCAGGCTTAGCCTCTTCTGCTTCGAGTTTTGCAGCGCTGACAAAAGTGGCGTGCCTAGCAATTGCTGAACTCAAAAAAGAATTGCCTTTGAGTATCGAAGAACAAGCTTTTTTAAGCATGCAAGGCTCTGGCTCATCTTGCCGCTCTTTCTTTTCTCCTTGGGCTCTATGGGAAGAGAAAGAGGTAAAAGCCATAGACCTTCCTTTCAAGGATCTAATCCATCAAGTTATTATTATTAGCCATGAAGAAAAAGAAGTCTCATCTTCTTTGGCTCATAAATTAGTAAAAGATAGTTCAAATTATAAAGGCCGAAGCCAAAGAGCGACGGATAACTTAAAAAGACTGTTAGATGCTTTTGCAGTAAGTGATTGGCATAATGCCTATCAAATTTGCTGGCAAGAATTTCAAGATATGCACCATCTTTTTTCATCAGCCAAAGAGCCTTTTTCTTATATTACTAAAGAAAGTGAAGACTTATTGCAAAAAATACAAAATTTTTGGCAAACAAAAGGCGATGGCCCTCTTGTCACTATGGATGCAGGCCCCAATATTCATTTACTCTATCGCGCTAATCAAAAAGAGCTGGCAGACGAATTCAAGCAGCAATACCTTGTAGGTAATTATGACATTTTATGATTTTCAAACAACGACCTTTGGTAAATGGATTCTGGCTGGCGAACATGCTGTTTTAAGAGGTAAGGCAGCCCTCGTATTTCCTGTTAAACAGAAAAAACTACAACTTGATTTCAAAGCATCGGCTGCAAACCTTAGTGCGAGCTACGAAGGTGACACAGGCTCTGATATTCATCTTTTGTTTTGGTCAGTTTTAGAGCATGGCCAGCAACTATTAGGTAAATCATTAAACGAAGTTTCAGGCCATTTTCATTTATATTGCGACATTCCTGTGGGTGCTGGCATGGGAGCCTCAGCAGCCCTTTGTGTTGCCATGGCAAGATGGTTTGTTGCTCAAAAATTACTAAATGTCGGTTCTGTCTTTGCCTTTGCAAAAAATTTAGAAGATCTTTTTCATGGAAAATCAAGTGGCTTAGATATTGCTGGAGTATCTACTGAATTAGGTATTTACTTTCAAAATGGTAAAATCAGCCCTCTTAGCCAAAATTGGCAACCCCAATGGTATCTTTCTAATTGTGGACAAGTTGGTATCACCTCTCATTGTATCAATCAAGTTAAAGAAATTTGGCAAGCAGATTCACTAAAAGCATCAGGCATAGATGAAAGAATGCATAAAGCTGTACTTAAAGCCCAACAAGCACTTACTCAAGATGAGTCTGCAATTCAGCAATTAAAGGAAGCTTTGGATGAAGCCCTAAATTGCTTTAAGGCATGGGGATTAATTTCTGAAACACTAGAAAATCATATGACTATTTTAACTCAACAGGGTGCCTTAGCTTGCAAGCCAACTGGCTCAGGAGGAGGAGGTTATGTATTAAGTCTTTGGGATAGAAAGCCTACAAATGATTTGGCCATGGAATTAATCGCGCTTTAAAAATAGTTAATCGACAAATTGGTAATAAACCTCACCTTCTTTAACCATGCCTAATTCCGAGCGTGCCTGTTCTTCTAAAGCTTGTGCCCCCGATTTTAACTCTTCAATATCTGCTTCAATTGCGTGATTACGTGCAACTAATTTCTCATTTTGTTCTATTTGGGTATTTAATTTCTTATGAAGATCAATCCATTGAAAAATACCGCCATCGCCTAACCATAACTTATATTGTAGGCCAACGAGAGCAACTATTAGGGCAAAGATAATGGAACGCATAGTAGATATAATCGGTTATTAAGATTGCATTATAACGTTGTTGATGAAGTTTTGGCGATATCATTTTTATTTTTAAATGTAAATAACTTTTACTTTAACTATATGCGCACTCCAAAGTGCTTATAAATTACCTAATCAATAAAAAAAAACCCACCTTGACAAATTTAAATGATAATCTAATAATCGGTTCAGTTTTAATAAAGGAGTCAAAAAATGCTTTTAAAAAATACGTTCTTAGCGGGTTTAATTCTAACATCAGCAGTTAGCTACGCAGGCAATGAAGACTGGACAGGTGTTTTTAATTTTGCTGATTCAACAGGTAAAATACATACTGTCAATCATAGCCCAACTAAAGTTTCACTTGAATTCTTCAACGTTGGCAGCTGTTTATCACTCTCCAAAGGCACTAAAATTAATGGTCTAGTCATTAAAGAGAATGTTAATCTTTGTGTTAAATCAAAAGTATCGACTTTTACAAACGAAGTACAAAAACTAGGCACTATTACTAGAAAAAATATTAGTTTAGGCCCTAATTACAAAGATGAATAAAAATTAAACACCCAATTAATTTCCTAAAGCGAATATTTAAGCCTTGGTACAGTGAAACACAACCGAGGCTTGATGGTTGTCAAGGCTACTTTAAATTCGAGTTGCGCAAGATATATCGAAGCCTCGACGAGGCACTCTAATCCCCGTAAAAGCAACCTGGATTTCGACATGCTCCATCCAGGCTATATTGGCTCAAATAGAGATGAGCAACTTAAGCTTCTATCTGTTTTTTAAGTTTTGCCTTTGTTTTTTCATCAGCAAAGGCATCATCTATAGCCATTGAAGTTATCTGATTCATTTCCCCTTCGCTATAATCAAAATGCTTTTGTACAAGCTCGTATTCCCTTGCTAAATGGGTGCGGAAAAATGGCGGATCATCTGAATTAATAGAGAAACGAATGCCCTCTTCTTTAAATTTGGGTAAAGGATGTAACATAATATTGTCGTACAAGCCTAAAGCCACATTGCTTGATGGGCAAAGTTCTAATGCAATTCCCTTATCTCTTAATTGTTTTAAAGTGTCTAAAGAATGTATTCCTTTTACACCATGTCCAATCCGCTTGATAGGTAAATATTTCATTGCTTCTAACATACCATCTGCATCAGCAAATTCACCTGCATGAACAGTGCAAGCAAGACCACCTGCTGCTGCAATTTCATAAGCCTTAGCAAATATTTTAGGTGGAAAATTAATTTCATCACCACCCAAACCAAAACCTACGATATAAGGCATATCTTCTTTTAAGGCCTGTTTAGCTACCTTAATTGCAGCCTCTTCACCATAATGACGAACGGCTGTCATAATAATACGTCCGACTACATTAAACTGCTTTTCTGCATCATCTATGGCTTCTTTAATCGCTTTAAGATGCTCTTTTGATGGAATATTACTTGATTGTTCAGCATGATCAGGCGAATACATCATTTCGATATAAATAGCCCCTTTTTTTGCATTTTGGCTCAGATAATCAAAGGTAATATCATAATAATCTTCAGGTTTTTTTATAACAGCAGCCACATCATCATAGGCCTTTAAAAAAGCGAGAAAATCATCATAGCGATAACTTTCTTTATCTTCTGAAAAAATACTTGGCACTAATTCTATTTGATTACGCTTAGCTAATTTAAGCGCTAGCGAAGGAGATATAGTTCCTTCTAGATGGACGTGTAACTCTGCTTTTTTAAGAGACATATTTTTTCCTTCTTTTATATAATAACTAGCATGGTAACTTTGGTTAAAATTCGCTAAAATTGCAGTTCGATTAAATAAAATGAATTTTAAATCAATTATGAACAATAACGATATTGATAAATCCTATGTAAGCCCCTACGATAAATTCCTTTTTGAATTTGATGCTAAGCACAAAAAAACAGCGTCTCAAATCAAAGAAATTGAAAAGCATAAACGTATTGCTAACCTTCGTGATAATGCTAAGCACAAAGATGAAAATGGGGAAATCTGGGAAGATTTCTAACCCAGAGCCATATGCAGTACTTTATAGGATAAAATTGTTAGCAAGGATGCTACAGGTAAAGTTAGCACCCAAGACATAAAAATATTACGAATAACAATTAAGTTTAAAGCACCTATACCGCGCGCTAACCCTACGCCTAATACAGCTCCTACTAAAGTTTGTGTTGCTGAAACAGGAATTCCTGTGCTTGTTGCAACAACTACCGTAGTTGCGGCAGCAAGGGTTGCAGCGAAGGCTCTACTTGGTGTTAAAGCAGTAATCGAACTACCCACAGTCTCTATCACTTTTCGTCCATAAACTAAAAAGCCAACCACGACCCCAAAACAGCCTAAGAAAATAATCCAAGCGGGATAATTATTGACACCAAAGGGCTCATTGGCAGCAGTGATAATACTATAGATGATGGTTAAAGGCCCCACAGCCAAAGCGACATCATTAGAACCATGCGCAAAAACCATAGCACAAGCAGTCAATGCCATTAGTACAGCAAAATATTTTTCAACTTGGATGAAACGCTCTCTTCTTCTAATTTTAGCAACCTCAGGAATTCTTTTAATAAAGAGAAGACCAAGTATGGTGATAAAAAGACTCGTTGCTAGGGTAACAACTAAATTTTGTGTCAGATTTAATTCAATATCAAAATGTTTTAAGCCCTTAAAAACGGTAATGAAAGATAAAATAGAACCCACTAAAAAAAGATAGATAGGAATATAAACCTTTGCTCTTTCCAAAGGATTTGGGCGAATAAAAATCGTTTGCTGGATAGATAAAAATAAAGCATAGCCCGTAATACCTGAAATTAAAGGCGATGTTACCCAACCAATAGCAATATGTGATACCTGCTCCCAATGAATAGCATCAGCTCCTAAAACAACAGCACCAAATCCAACCATAGAACCAACTAAGGCATTCGTAATTGAAACAGGCACGCCTAGAAAGCTAGCTAAATTCATCCAAATTGTACAAGCTAATAAAACAGCTAACATACCCTCAATAAGGACAAGCGGCTGACTAGAAAGCTCAGAACTATTAATAATCCCATCACGCATGGTTTCAGTTACACCACTACCGCCTAAAAAGGCACCAGCAAATTCAAAGACAACGGCAATTACCATTGCTTGACGGACAGTAATTGCTTTAGAACCCATAGTTGTACTCATGACATTAGCAAGATCATTGGCTCCAACCCCAAAAGTCATGAAAAAACAAAGCGCTATTGCAAAAAAGAATAAAAAAGTAGAGTAATCCATAGAAGTTTATTTACCTGGCAATAAGAATTTGCAACCGACCACCTACCGTTTGGGCGTGATCAGCTAAGTCCCCAATCCATTGGACTAATTTATAAAGAAATACTACCTCGATGGCAGGCAAATCTTTTTCCAATTCAAAGATGGTATGGCGAAGTTCCGCGAGCATTCTATCACTTTCATGCTCAATATTATCAAGGCGCATAATCATTTCTTCTACGATCTTAACCTCGGAGCCACGGAAACCACTTTCTAATAATTCATCAAGCTCATTAATTGCCTGGCAGGCTTGTTTAGATGCATCCAAACAACAATGTAAAAAAGGCAAGATTAAAGTCGCTATCTTTTCAGGGATGTGCATTTTGCGGCCTATGATTAAACCTGCAATGTCCTCTGCTTTATTAGCAATTCTATCTTGAGCACTGAGTAATTCGAGTAAATCCGTACGCGATACAGGCAAGAATAAGCCTGTAGGTAGATGAAGGCGCAAATCGCGCTTGATAACATCCGCTTCTTTTTCAAGTGCTGACAACTTATCTTTGATGCTGCTAGCAAGAGCCCAGTCTTGTTTTAAAACGGCTTCAAAAAAAGGTGACAACTGCTTAGCACATTGATGTGCCTTACGCATGTGTTGTTCAATAGGCCTAATAGGTGAAGGCCCAAACATATTGAAGATACTACCCATATGTAAAGTACATAGTTAGCATGAGAATTAACTGATTATAGCTAAATTTTAGGCAAAGACCAAGTTATCAATTAATTGTTTAATTAATATTTAATTACTGTGCTAAACTTTTTAAAAAAAGACAAGGAGTGTCTCGTGCATATACCCGGTTCCTTTCAATATCTTAAAAATATAGCCAGCGTGAAACAAAGTGAAACCCGAGTTACGAGCCAAAGGCTCTCCACCCAGGCTACAATTAATATTTTGAAAAAACTTGGATGTACCTGGCTAATTAGTTTTTGTTTATTTATACATCCATCTTTTGCAGACTCTGACCTCATCACCAAAGTCATTTCTTTAAATTATCAAAATGCAGATAAAATCATCCAGCTAGTGCAGCCTATTTTACAAAATGGTGAGCAAATCACAGGCTCCGGCCAAACATTAATTGTAAAAGTTAGTCCAGATACTCTAACTCAACTTCGTGTCATTCTTCATAAATTAGATGTACCGCCTGTCAGTTTCCAAATTACCATTCACCAAGGGGATATCAATTGGTTAAATAATCAAGATGATAATTCAATCAGCATTAGTACCAATGGTGCAAATACCGAGCCTCAAAATCAATCGGTAACAGTGATGAATGGCGAATCTGCTTTTGTAAGTACAGGTCAAGATCAACCCGTATTAAGTTCTGCAGGTATTGGATTCTGGCAGTCGGGGGTTAGTTATGACAGACGGCTAGTACAAAATGGCTTACTTGTAGCTCCTGAATTACAAGGACAACAGGTCAAACTAAGCTTGCGCCGCGTACGTCAACAAGATAGCCAAGCCTCGAATCAAAGCTTTGATCAACAACAGGTTATGACAACCATAATGGTTCCTTTAAACCAATGGGTCCCCTTAGCAAGTGCTCAAAATGGCGAACCTATGTCTAATTCAAATAGCCAAGTCATCAGTGCAGGCAATCAGTACAGTCAAAATTCAACTTTGTTTGTCAAAGTGAATGTGATACAGCCTTGAAATAGCCTAAAACTCCACGTACTACCGTGCCCTAATGGCATAAATTATTGTCTATGATTCTCGTATAGGCGCTGGGTGAGCCTGGCATTTTTTTAAACAATGACAGGGCAAAATTGGAAGAAAAATCCCTTGTGGGGGCTTTATTGAATAAATCATTTTCCTGCGTTACCTGCTCCTACGCCCCGCGTTACCCCTCCCCTACGCCCCGCGATTTATTCCTGAGAGATCCTCACAAAATTTAATCATAGAAGTGCTCTCACCCCGAGCACTCATAGAGCACCTAATTAGGTTTTCTATTTGTCATTCCCGCGCAGGCGGGAATCCATTCATCAGACAAAGTAAAGTGCTGCTTTAAGAAATAGATTCCCACCTTTGCTGGAATGACAGGATTTTGTGGGATAACAAACTGTTCTTATTACGCTTCTTCATGCATATCAAAAAAAATTACTAATTTTATCAAAAAATTATGCTCATTTTTTGTGAGGAACCTTCAGGATTTATTCGCGGGGTCCAGTTTGTAGTGAATTAGGGTCAATAAAACTCAGTTATAAGATAGACTTCTGCTTAATCAAATATCCCTGGATACCGCGGACAAGTGTACGGTACGTAGGGAGGGTAGTAACGAGCAAGCCTTTACCTAGGCTAAAGATCACGAACAAAGCCTCTCCTGTCCTTCGGACATCCTCTCCCACTTGGTGAGAGGAATTACCTGACACATACAAGAATAACAGATTAATTATTAATAACCGATTTAAAAAATAAGAGAAGACTGTTAAAAATCAAAGCAAACTTGACAAGCCTTTATTAAGACAAAACAATAGCAGGCTTTATTAGAATAAATTAGGATAGACATGCAAATTGAAAGCATTAAAGGTCGAGAAATCTTAGATTCAAGAGGTAACCCCACTGTTGAAGCAGATGTTATTCTTAAAAATGGCGTTATTGGTAGAGCAGCTGTACCTTCTGGTGCCTCTACAGGCAGCAAGGAAGCACATGAATTACGTGACATGGATAAAAATCGCTTTGCAGGCAAAGGGGTTAAAAAAGCAGTTTCTCATATTAACAAAGAAATTAGTCTAGCTCTTAAAGGTAAATCCGTTGAATCACAAAAAAACATCGATACCCTACTCTGCCAACTAGATAAATCCGACAACAAATCAATTTTAGGTGCCAATGCAATCTTAGCTGTCTCCTTAGCTTCTGCAAGAGCCTTTGCCAAAGCCACTAATAAACCGCTTTATTTGTCTTTAAATCAAGGCGAAAGCATGTCTATGCCTGTTCCCATGATGAATGTGCTTAATGGTGGCGCCCATGCAGACAATAATGTTGATATTCAAGAATTTATGTTAATGCCCATTGGTGCACCTGATTTTCCATCTGCCTTACAAATGGGTACGGAAATTTTCCATTTATTAAAAACCGTGTTGCAAAAAAAGGGCTTAAACACGGCGGTAGGCGATGAAGGCGGCTTTGCACCGAATCTTCGCTCAAACCAAGAAGCATTAGATATGCTAGCTGAGGCAACTCTGAAAGCAGGCTATAAATTAGGTCAAGATCTCGTTTTTGCACTTGATGTGGCCGCATCTGAATTATTTGATAAGGATCATTATCATTTGAAATCGGAAAACAAAACTCTAAGTAGCGATGAATTAATCGATTATTATGCAAAACTATGCCAACAATACCCCATTGTGAGTATCGAAGATGGCCTTGATGAAAATGATTGGCAAGGTTGGCAACTTCTCACACAAAAATTAGGCAATAAAATCCAATTAGTCGGCGATGACTTATTTGTTACCAATACACGAATCCTTGAAGAAGGGATTAAACAAAAAATGGCTAATGCTATTTTAATTAAATTAAATCAAATTGGTACACTAACTGAAACAAGAGAAGCAATAGCGCTAGCACATGCAAATCATTATCGCTCGATTATTTCTCACCGTTCCGGCGAAACAGAAGATGCCTTTATTGCTGATTTGGCAGTAGCAACAGGTGCAGGTCAGATTAAAACAGGCTCACTTTGCCGTACTGATAGAGTTGCTAAATATAATCAGTTATTAAGAATTAATGAGCTTGGTTCGTTAAAATATGCTGGGAAATCAAGTCTTGCCCATTTTAAATAAATTGCTAAAAGTTGGACTAAAAGTCCAACTTTTAAGGTCTAGAAGAAAAATATGGATTATCTACATCATTTTTTAAAGCCTTTTGTAATGACTCAAACTGCTCTCTTAAGTAAGATAAACGGCTAGATAAAGAGCCATTTGGATTTCTACCCATACTCCTTCTTTCTACTTTAGCTAAAACTGTTTCTATATCCATCATAGAAATAGACGTGTTATTTTTTTGAAATTCCCGCATATTCTTCACTGTATCAGCTATGAGATCCAGATGATTTCTTCCCCAATTTAAATGAATAACACGCCAAAACCAGGAGTCACCCCTTGTATAATCATCCAATAAATTAATAATTCCTCGATACATTTCTTCAGGAGCCTTTACTGGTAAACCATATTTTTCACCGTAATAGTGTCTATTAATAGGTCTTACAGAAGGCTCAAAAAGCCAAAAATTTAGATTGCTAAACCTAGCTTTAAGCTTGTCTTTAAGACTTTCCTCAGAGAAACCATTTTTTAATGTAAATTTAATTGCTCGCTCTTTGTTACCTGAAAAATAAAAATTAGTATTTATCTCTATACCTGGAACAGTTTTAACCCAATTTAACATCAGATCATGTGTTTTCTTATCAACGAAACTCATTTTATATTCTGCTTTTCCGTCTACAACACATTTAATTTGTATAGCATGTACATTATCAACCTTTAAATCATAAGAACATTGAGTTCCAGGTGGTGAAAACATTCCCTGTTGGCTTGCTAAACCACTCGCATTTGCCATTTGTGGCACTTTCCCGTCCTGGCGAGATGGTGAGCGTAAAGCCTCAGTTCTAAATGATAAAGCGCCTGGGTCATACTGGTTATAAACCGAAGTTACTGTACTCGCTTCACTTTGATTTGAAGAGCAATTTTTTAATCTGTCATTAGGCGGCACAGTCAAAAGACTATCATTCAAACTATAATTTGGTGCTGGTCTTGAGCTACTGGCTGTCGAAGCCTCTGTATGTACAAATTGTGTTTCATCCGCTTGCAAGCCTAGCTGGGTTTCTGTTTTTTGGTGAACTAAAACTTTATAATTACCCCTATTATTAGGTACCCTAAACTTAATATCTGCGCGCATTTCCTGTGTTTGATCTTTGCCCAAATTGTTATCTAAATTTTCGAGCTCCTTAAGATGTCGTGATGTACTGTCATGCCCATGAACGAAAGTTAGCTTATAGCCTTTATTATAATGATTAGAAATACTTTTATCTTCACGACGATATACCGCTTCCCATTCAGAAGGAAGGCGTCTATTCCAAAGCAAAAGATCAAAGGCAAAATTGTTGTCACCACTTAAGTATTTTTGCATATCCAGCTGATTTGCGGAAACTTTGCCCGCGGTATCTCGATTAAGAAGAGAGCTCACTTGATTTTTTTTGACATAATTTTCTTGAAATCGTCTATTAATTTCATCAATTGTCTTAGCTAAGGCTTCGGCTGTATTGTCTTGATAGTTTACACCTAATTTTTCAGCCATTTTTTGAATTATTGCAAGGCCTGCAATAGCATGTGTATAAATGCTAATGTCTTTTTTATCTTTGCTAAGTGAATAGGAAATTAATTGTAAGCTAGGTAAATAACTTTCTCTTGCAAGTCCAACCACTTCTTGCTTGTTTAATATTCCTTTTTCAATAAGTTTAATAAGGTTCGTTTTTGATGTACAAGGCATAACCATTGATTGACTCTTAGTTATATCGCTCGCCTCGAGGGCTATAACGAAATCAAAACCATGATTTGATATGATTGTTTGAACGTTAACATTTGCTTGTTTTAATTTTTGAAAAATTTTAAGAACAAAATAATCATTAGGGCTTCTATCCGATAATTCATCGCCGATAAGTCTTACTAAAGCATGATTATTGAATTGAAGGCCATCTAAAATTCTATCAAATTCTTGTATATCAGTTTTGGTTAACTCATTGATTGGTTTTGAATAAATTTCAACTAATCTAGTGTATTTTGCTTTATCTAAGCCTTCTACAAGACCATGTTTAACTAACATAAACATAAATTTCATAGCACTGGCATGCAAATCACCTATGGTAATTTCATCACCTGGACGTAATAAGGAATCTGCTTCTGGAAGTTGATAAATATCGACTTCTTCAGAAATAGTTATATTTGGCATATTTCAGTTCCTTAATAAAATTTTAGCTTAGATGGGCATTATTATAGCATTTTTAGCTTAACGGTTTCTTAATAAAAATGATGATTTAAGGTCTTAAATGAAAGAAAAGAATTAAGAATGGAGATGCTAGCGAGTAAAGTGAATTATAATTTTTGCTGAATATAGCTGGATTTCGGCTGCTGGGCGCTACTACGTTTAGCGCCAGCCTAAGCATGAAGATAGGTATTCTAGCTCGGATACTTCAATAAATTCGACAAATGCGGACTAAGATCCTTCAAAAGCTACGCTTTTGCAGGATGACGGTATTGAGATGTTTATAAGAGTCAGATGCTTGCAACGAGTTACAATAGTAGGTTGGCCTGTCTTTATTTCTTACATACCTTCCATAAATTGACGAAGCTTTTTCATTGCATTTTTTTCAAGTTGTCGAACTCTTTCAGCAGAAACACCATATTTTTCAGCTAATTCATGTAAGGTTGCTTTCTCTTCTGCTAACCAACGAGCTTGTAAAATATCTTGGCTACGCTCATCTAAGCGTGCAAAAGCAGAAAGTAACTGCTCTTTATCTTCAGCACCGGCAAGCTCTTTTTCAATAAGATAGGCAGGGTCTGATTTATGATCTTGTAAATACTGGGCAGGTATTTTGAATGTATCTTCATCGTCATCGGAAGGAGAGGCATCATAAGATGCATCAACAGCACTCAAACGGCGCTCCATTTGTAGTACATCTTCTGGAGTCACACCCAAATCCTCTGCAATCGATTGAACTTCTTCTTTATTTAACCAACCCAGATGACTTTTCATTTGGCGAAGATTAAAAAATAACTTACGTTGCGCTTTAGTCGTTGCAACTTTAACAATGCGCCAGTTACGTAACACAAACTCATGTATTTCAGCTTTTATCCAATGAATAGCAAAAGACACTAAACGCACCCCTACATCGGGGTCAAACCGTTTCACAGCCTTCATTAGACCAATATTACCTTCTTGGATAAGATCATTAAGAGGTAAGCCATATCCCATATAACTACGGGCAACCCTTACAACATAACGAAGATGGGCAAGCACTAAGCTACGAGCCCCTTCTAGATCACCCTCTTCATGAAAACGCCTCGCACAGTCTAATTCTTCTTCGAGAGACAACATAGGTATTTGATTAACTCGATGAATATAAGCATCAAGACTACCTATGGGTAGATTTAAAGATGCTAACTGAAACTGCTGAGACATGAATTATTCTCCCTTGAAAAACTAAAGACCTCAAGTACAAAAAATATCCTCATTATTATACTTAATTATAAGGTTCAATAGAAGCAAGTTGCCTATTTATTGTCAACATGGCCCCAATCCAACCTAAAAATACAGAGATCAAAACTAAAAAATAGGCTTGTTTTAAGGATAAACCAAGTAAAGGAATATCCATTTGGTAAGCTTGAGCCAGAACTCTCGCAGCTATACTTAAGCTTAGCATAAATAAATTAACGAAAAGTATGGCAAAAATCGCCCCTGCAAAGCCATACCACATGCCTGAATATAAAAAAGGTCTCGCAATAAAAGGATCAGTCGCTCCAATTAATTTTAAGACCCTGATTTCTTCATGTCGATTATGTATAGCTAAACGCAATGTATTGCCAATTAAAAAAACAACAGCCAAGGCAAGCAAGGCCAAAAGAGTATTGGTCACCTTAGCAGCAAAGCCTAAAATTGCATTCAAACGGTTAATCCATTGCATATCAATTTTGCCTAAATCCACTTCTG
The DNA here is from genome assembly GCA_020161725.1 of Pseudomonadota bacterium. Lineage (GTDB taxonomy): Bacteria > Pseudomonadota > Gammaproteobacteria > Legionellales > Legionellaceae > Tatlockia. Next base: position 12,814 of record JAIUOG010000007.1, on the reverse strand, counting down.
AATTGGTTTTTAACTGTGAAAATAAATTTTCTAGAGCAGATGCATTCGCAACCGTTAAAGAAGGAACAACTTCAATCACAGCTGGTAAAGGATTTTCAGGTAAATAGCGCATGATATCTTGCATGCCTTCCTGATTTTGTAATTCTTTCAAACCATCATCTGCTGATTTCAAATTAGCAGATGCCACTCCATCAGTAGCCCGTACTTTATCTAAAAAAAGAGCGGTTTGTTGTGGAGTTAAGGAGGATTTCAAATAAAGTGAGATATGTCCTGTTTTTTGCCAATTGTTAGATATTGCTTTTAGATTATCAGTACACACCCAAAATAGCATAGGCAGGGTCAGTGCTATAGCAATCACAACAACCGTCAATATGGTCGCGATAGGCTGGCGACAAAGCAGTGTAAGGCTGCTATTAGCAGCATGTAAATGATGAGAGGCTTTCGCTGATAATTGATTTAACATAAACGCCCATCCTTTAACATAACAATGCGATGCTTCATTCTTGCTATTAAATTAAGATCATGTGTTGCCACTAAGACGCTAACACCAACTTGATTAAATTGTTCAAACAATTTCATAATTTCAGAAGAAAGATTAGGGTCAAGATTCCCTGTAGGCTCATCTGCTAACAGTAAATCAGGTTTATGCACTACTGCCCTTGCAATACCTACACGTTGCTGCTCGCCACCCGATAAATGCAAAGGAAACATTTTTTCTTTATTCAATAAACCAACCATATCTAAAGCAGCTGATACACGTTTTGCTATCGTTGATTGACTGAAACCCCTAATTTGTAAAGGTAAAGCCACATTATCAAAAATAGTTCTATCATTAAGTAAATTAGGCGATTGAAAAGTAATACCTAACTGACTTCGAAATGAAGCCACATCTTTCTTCTTTAATTGATTTAAACGAACATTATTAACGATAATCTGCCCTGAAGAAGGACTTTCAAGCATTCCTATGAGCTTTAAAAAAGTGCTTTTGCCAGCACCCGAATGACCAGTCAAAAAAGCCATTTCTCCCTTGTCCAAATTAAAATTAACTTGGCTTAAAGCTTCATAACCACCAGGATAGCGTTTTGATACTTGTTCAAACTTGATCATCATTGAAAATTGCTCTAACAAACTGCTTTGCATCAAAAGGGCGTAGATCGTTAATGCCCTCACCTATTCCTAAATAACGAAATGGTATCTTTAATTCATTAGCAATAGCAAACAAAATACCGCCTTTAGCGCTACCATCTAATTTCGTCATTGTAATTCCTGTTAAACCAACAGCTTCATGAAACTGTTTAGCCTGATTTAATGCATTTTGACCGATACTTGCATCTAAAACTAACATCACTTCATGAGGGGCATTTTCGTCTAATTTTTGAATCACGCGTTTTACTTTTTTCAATTCTTCCATAAGGTTAGTTTGAGTATGCAGGCGCCCCGCTGTATCTGCAATCAGAATATCAATATTACGAGCCTTAGCTGCTTGTAAGGCATCATAAATAACAGAAGCACTATCAGCCCCAGTTTGCTGTGCAATAACTGCAATTTGATTACGCTCACCCCAAACTTTCAATTGCTCAACCGCGGCTGCTCTGAAAGTATCACCAGCGGCTAACATCACTTTTTTGCCTTGCTCCTGGTATTGCTTAGCCAATTTGCCAATTGAAGTTGTTTTACCTGCGCCATTTACACCTACTGTAAGAATAACAAAGGGAGACTTATCCTTCGTTTCAGTAATAAGGGGTTTTTCACAAGCCAGTAAAATGGCCTCGAGACGATTTTTTAAAGCGCCGTAAACAGCATCACCATCGCTCAGATCTTTTCTTGCCATACCTTGGCTTAATTGCTCAAGAATAGTGGTAGAAGTTTCAATTCCTAAATCCGCACTTAACAGTATCGTTTCTAAGTTTTCAAGTAAGTCTTTATCTAATTCTTTTTTACCCAGCAAAAGACGACCAATGCCCGAACCAAATTGCTGGCGAGTCTTAGATAGGCCGTGTTTAAAGCGAGAAAAAAAACCTTCTTTAGGCGCATCTTCTTCCAGAATTTCATCCTTTATCTGCACCTCTTCGGGTGTTTCTACAGTAGTAGATTCATTCTGATTTTTTTTAAACCATTTAATCATAAGGTGTACAAACCATTGGAAATATGGAATTCTATCATCTTTTTAGGCCTGGAGTTAAGCCATGCGTATCATATTTGCATTACTTTTTAGTGTGCTGTCAAGCAGTATCCTAGCACAAGTAAGCGAGTTCACCCTGCCTAATGGCTTAAAAGTCTTAGTTAAAGAAGATCATCGTGCACCGATTGTTGTATCAATGGTTTGGTATAATGTAGGTTCTGCCGATGAAAAAGGAGGCTATACTGGCCTATCCCATGCCTTAGAACACATGATGTTTAAAGGTACTCCTAAATATCCTTTAGGCTATTTTTCACAAGCTATTGCCTCTCTTGGCGGCCAAGAAAATGCCTTTACTAATTACGATTATACTGCTTATTTCGAAAAAATGGCTGCCAATCAACTTGCTAAAAGTTTTGAATTAGAAGCGGATAGAATGCAGCATTTACTATTACAAGAAGATGAATTTGCCAAAGAAATTAAAGTCATACGCGAAGAACGTCGTATGCGTACAGATAATAATCCTCAAGCCTTAGCTTTCGAACGCTATCTTGCAGCCGCTCATTTAAGTACTCCCTATCATCATCCGGTGATTGGCTGGATGTCCGATCTTTACCAAATGAATATTAAAGATTTAAAAGCCTGGTATGAACGTTTTTATTCACCTGATAACGCAATTGTAGTAGTGGTAGGGGATGTTAGTCCTAAAGAAGTATATCAATTAGCTATCCAATACTTTGGCTCTATCAGCAAAAAAGCCGATTATCAAAGAAAACCGCAGGCAGAACCCCTTGGATTAGGGAAAAAAACCGTAGAAATAAAAGCACCAGCCAAATTACCCTTGTTAATGTTTGGATATACAGTTCCAAGCGCTAAATCCGCCAAAATTGATTATGAACCCTATGCTTTAGAACTTTTAGCTAATATTTTAAGTGCCGGTGAAAGTGGGCGTTTCGCAAAAGGTTTAGTGAGAGGCCAGCATATTGCTAGTGATGCTGAGAGTTATTATAACCTTTATGCCCGTTTTACCACCCAATTTGTGCTCTTTGCCACGCCCACACAAGGTCATAATTTAGATGAATTAAAAATTGCAATGCAAAAAGAATTAACTCGCTTGCAAAATGAGCCTGTAAGTCAGCAAGAATTGAATCGTGTAAAAACACAAATTATAGCGCAGAAAACTTTTGAAAAAGATTCGATTTTTGGTCAAGCGATGGAGTTAGGCTTACTAGAAACTATAGGGTTAGGCTGGCAAGCTACTGAACAATACCCTGATAAAATAAATGCCATTACAGCAGAACAAATTCAAGCTGTCGCTAAAAAATATTTTAATGATAGAACATTGACGGAAGCCAGGTTAATTCCTGAGCAATCAGATAAGGGAAATGAATGAAAATCGTTTTAAAAAAACTAGGCTATATTTCGCTTTTTTTAGTAGGCTTTAGCCAATTCAGTCAAGCAAATCGCTTTAATACCGAAGAATGGCAAACAGCGAATGGTGCCAAAGTCATTTTTTACCAAGCCATGGAAGTACCGATGGTGAATATTAACCTTGCCTTTAAAGCAGGTTCTGCCTATGACGGCAATCAATTTGGCTTAAGTGCTTTGACAACCAATCTGATGAATCAAGGCAATGCATCCAAAGATGCGAGCCATATAGCCGAAGCCTTGGCCGATACTGGTGCACAGTATTTTGCTGAATCCAGCCGTGATATGGCCATATTAAGTTTAAAAAGCTTATCGAAAGAAGGCCCTTTGCAGAAAGCGGTTAACAATTTTCAACTTATTATCAACCAACCTGATTTTCCTAAAGACGCTTTTTTACGGGAGAGAAACCAGCAAATTTTAGCCCTTGCTCAAGTAGGAGAATCGCCTGATGAATTGGCTAACCAACTATTTTTTGAAAAACTATATGGTTCTCACCCCTATGCGCACCCTATCAATGGCAATAAAGAAAGCTTAGATAAGTTATCAGTAAGTTCCGTTAAAGATTTTTATAAAAAATATTTCGTTGCATCGAATGCAACGATGGTTATTGTTGGTGCGATAAGCTCTTCCAAAGCACATGAAATTGCTGAAAAATTAATTGGCCAATTACCCAAAGGTATAAAAGCCGACTCCATTCCTTTAGCTAAGAAGGCATCCTCAGCAGAAGAAGTTTCAGTTGATTTTCCTTCAACACAAACATCCTTAAGGGTTGGGCAGATTGGCATTACCCATCATGATAAGGATTATTTTCCTTTGATGGTTGGCAACTATATTTTGGGCGGAGGTGCTTTAGTCTCAAAACTATCAACTGAAATCCGAGAAAAAAGAGGGCTAACTTATAGTGTTAATAGTCAATTCATACCTATGCCAGGCAACGGCCCTTTTATTATTAATTTAGCCACCCAAAATCAAAAAGCACTGTATGCCTTAGAATTGACCCAAGAAACCTTAAAGGATTTTATTAATAAAGGCCCGAGTGAAGAAGAGCTTCAATCTGCAAAACAATATCTAATGGGCAGTTTTCCTCTTTCTCTAGCAAATAATGGCACTATCGCTAATATGCTTTTAAAAATGGCCTTTTATAATTTGCCTAAGGATTATTTAGATACCTATGTCAAACATATTAATGAGGTAACTCATGCCCAAATTATCGAGGCCTTTAAACAACATATTGAGCCCAATAAAATGCTTACTATTATTGTAGGTAAAAAATGAATCAAGTACGAATCATTGGCGGACAATTTCGCGGAAAAAAAATAACTTTCCCTGATAAAGAGGGTTTAAGACCCACTCCTGATAGAGTTAAAGAAACACTTTTTAATTGGTTAATGCAAGACATACAGGGTATGCTTTGCTTAGACGCCTTTGCAGGAAGCGGTTCATTAGGATTTGAAGCTTTTTCTAGAGGAGCTAGCCAAGTTATTTTTTTAGAAGCAGAGAAAGAAGTATACCAAAATCTATTAAAAACGAAGGCAACCTTTAAAGATACAATCAACCAGCTTAATATTATCCATAAAAAAGCAGAAGATTATTTTAAAATCTGTAAGCAACGCTTTGATCTTATTTTTCTAGACCCGCCCTTTGCCTTAGAAAACTTAAATTTTTATATAAATTTAATTGAAAAATACTCACTTCTTAAACCACAGGGCTTAATTTATATAGAGGCTGCACAGAAGCCAGAACTAGATAAAAATTATTGGCAAGAATTAAAATCTAAAACAGCAGGCCAGGTGAGCTATAGTCTTTACGAAAGAATATCAATATAGTTGACTGTTTAAGCTTGACAATAGGCCAGGCTCCTGTTTCAATCTTCAAGTATTTATAGCCCCCAAAAACCAAAAAAATGCACAAAAAACTTATAAAAATAATAATTGTGTCACTGCTCTTAGCCGGATGCTCAAAAGTATTCAAAAAACCGCCTCATAATGAGCCTAGTGACGATGCAACAATTAAACTTGCGGAAGCTGCTAGCTCAGTTAGTGATTCAGTGCAGGAAATGGCTCGTGTTGAAAAAGTAACCAATATTGCTGTTAAAGATAATATCGTTGCGATTCCTAATGCTTATAACTTACAAACAAGAGCCTCTATTGATTGGGCAGGCCCTATTGAAGAATTAACTTTAAGAATAGCAAAAGCCGCTCATTATCGCTTACGCATTCTAGGACAAGAGCCGACTATTCCTATTTTGATTAGTCTTAACCGAAAAGATGAAAGTTTAGCTGAGATTTTGCGTAATATTGATTACCAAGCAGGTCGTAGAGCTTATATTCACGTTTATCCCAATAGTCAGGTTGTTGAATTACGTTATGCCAAAATTTACTCTTAAAATTGCTATAGCACTTATATCTCTTTCTCTTATTGGTTGTAATCGAGGCATGCCCGGCAACACTGATTCGCTTGCAGGATTGCAAGCAATGGCCAAAGTCAAAGGCTCTAAAAAAGGGAAAAAACAGAGCATGAGCAAGATAAGGGAAATGGCCTTAAAAGAAACAGCCTTAAGTATCGGCGCTCAATCAGGTTTAGCCTGGCGCGCAAGGATGATTGATGATCAACTTGTTAAACAAGCAAGAAAACTTGATACAGTTTATGATTTCAATACCTTAATTCTCGATCACAATGTTTTACCTGCGGTACTAATTGAAGGGCGTAATACTTTAAATTTGGCAGATACACAAACGATACGTATTTCAGATAGAACCTATAAAGTGGCTAAACAAGCTCGCTTTGTCACAACACCACCCACCTGGCGCGAGTATTTATGGATGGATTATAAAAAGCCAGAATACCCTCATAACTCTCTTTTGCCCAAAACTCGCAGAGAAAAACAAGTATGGGGCTATTATGTTGAGAAGGGCTGGAGAAATGGAGTAGAACAGGCAGCCACTATCCTAGAAGAAAGCATTGCAAGACTAAAAGAAGATTATAGTGGAATGATTCTTTATCGTAAGTTGATGGCTATGAATATGGTATCCGCTCCTTTCGTTTCACATACTGACCTGGGCATTACAGGTGATGCTTCAGAAATGCGGATTGATGATAGAGTTCTTCGCATTACAGCCTTACCTGCTTTAAATGTTAATAGTAAAGAGTGGATTGCTGCCGTTGCTAAAGAAGAAAATACGCTTGAGCAATTTAAAGAAATGGAAAAATTAGCTAAGGATACAAAAATTGTTGTTACATCCAAAGCTTGGCAGCCAGTTATTAGCCCTATAAATTAACAAACCTTGTTTTTTACAACAAGCTTACTAAAATTAGACTATGACTAATGTTATCTTAATGCCTCATGAGCCTACGCGTTTTACGCCACCTTACATGGATAAAATGCTAGAGCACGCGGAAAGCTTAAATGCCTCTGATATTACAATTCAGACTGGTGAATGTATTTTTGCAGAAGTTTATGGACGCCTTATTCGTATTACTAACCGTCCGCTGTCTAATACCGAACTTGGCGATTTAATTAATTCTATTTATGGCCCGAATGCAACCACCCAGTTGCTTTCCGGTAAAGATATTGATACCCATTATGAGTTTCGACCTACAAGAGGAGTCCGTTATCGTTATAGGGTTAATGCAACGGCCTGTTTAGTTGAAGGACATGATGCAATACAAATTACTTTAAGAACAATCCCAACAACACCTCCGCGTCTCGAAACTATGGGTTTACCTGAGAATATTTTAGAAGCTTTAGCACCTCAGGAAGGTATTGTTTTTATCACAGGAGCAACCGGATCAGGCAAATCGACTTTAATGGCATCCATTATTCGAGAATTGATAGAAACAACTGAATCAAATCGTAAAGTATTAACCTATGAAGCACCGATCGAATTTGTTTATGATGAAATAGAAACAACCTCATCTGTTGTCAGCCAGTCTGAAATTCCTCGTCATCTTCCTTCTTTCGCTGATGGGGTTAGAAACGCCTTGAGGCGTAAACCCAGACTTATCATGGTCGGAGAGTGCCGTGATGCTGAAACCATTAGTGCAGCCCTAGAGGCTGCATTAACAGGACATCCTGTTTATACAACCTTACATACCTCTGGTGTTGCAGAAACGATGAGACGTTTAGTAACTTCTTTTGCTGGCGAAGAGCGTTTAGGCAGAACCATTGATATTTTAGAAACAATAAGGCTTTGTATATGGCAGAAATTAGTACCTACAGTCGATGGCAAACGAGTAGCCTTACGAGAATATCTTGTCTTTGATGAAGAAGTGCGTGATGCTCTATTAGATGGCGATCCAAACGACGTTACATCTTCAACCCGAAAATTAGTAAGACAAAAAGGCCAGCTTATGACAGTCGACGCTAAAAATAAATTTGATCAAGGTATTATTTCTGAAAGAACCTACAAATTGATTATCGCTGGTACGAAAGATTATCAAAGATAATTTTAATCTTGCTCGTTTAAGTAAGCCAGGTAGAGGCCGTCGGCCACACCTAAGACCCCAGACTTAATATGCCCTAAAGAGTGAAAACTAAAACCTCATAAAATTATTGACTCTATAAATACATCGGCTCCCCGTAGGGAGCCGATGAAGAGAGTTACACTTTATTCAGGGCCTGGGGCAGGCGCTGCCTCACCACCATCTAAACCGCCCCCACCTTTAGCAGAAGCTTTTCCTGAATCAGATTTGCCCGCTTTATCTTTCATAGCCCCCATGCCCTGCTCCATACCACCTTGCATAGTTTGAGCCATCTGTTCATGTCCTTTCATAGTTTCATCACCAGCAGACTTAACTTGTCCTTTAGCTTCTTCGCCCCATTGAGATATTTCTTGTCCAAGTGATTCTTGCTCACCACCAATCCAGCGTAATACTTTATCTGGTAAGTAAGTAATTAAGTTAAAGGCTTTCTGCACAACAATAAGATACATAGTGGTATAAATAAGGACTGCAAAGAAAAATCCATAAATACCAGCCCACCCCGTATAACCGGTTTTCATAGAGGTAGTATCGCTTGCAATGTCTGAAATGGAACGGTTAGAACTCGATGTATAATTCCAATTCACAGCCTCTGTGCCTGAACCCTGAATAAAGGTGATAGCCTCTTGGAAACCTGCATTGATTATCCAAACTGATACATAAGACACTGCAATGGCAGCGATATAACCAATAATCATCATTGAAGGTCTTAAAAATACATTCATTAAAATCATGACTGCTCTTTCACCTTTACCAAAGGCCTCGTGCCCTTCTGGATGTGTCACTCCTAAGGCTACAATAGGCGAAGCAACCATTGCTTCAATCACCGCAGTTATCCAGGCTATCGACGCGAAAGTAAAGATCATATAAGGCAAAATCGGCACATAATAAGCCGTTATAAAGCCGATAGAGACCATAATACCCAACCAAGACATGAGTAAAGGCATAACTAATATCATCATCACAAAAATGAATAATCCAAAAATAGGAATCATAGGCACTGTGATTGACATTGCTAATAAGGCTATCCAAAGGTCACTAGCAAAATTAATGTAAGTAACGCCCATATTGGCTAAAGCAATAACTGGGTTTACAGAAGGCTGTTGGATAATCTTAACACCATTGATAAAGATTTGTCCTATACCTATCAAAGGAGCGGCTAGGAAGCTCAATACCATACTATTAATGATAGGTGTTACCATTGTTAGGAAGAAATTGAAGATATTTTTCAAAATAAGGTTATAAAATACTTTTCCTAATAATTCACCCAAACATAAGAATAATACACGTCCGCAAGGAAAGTTCACATCAGGTAATTTAAATTGCCCCAAATCAACACTGATGTTGAAATTCATCCTAAAGGTAGGAGGATTTTGACCAGGTTGATTAGGTAAGGTAACCATTGCTGAATTGTTAATAAATCCATACACAGTGGATGAAGCAATACCAGACATAAGAGTAAAATTGGTAGGAGGACCACTTGGTTTGGCTAAAGGTGCACTTAAAATGCTACTGCCATTAATCAAACCAACTAAACCTGAAATAGGTTGAGGATTATTATTTAACCAAGAACATAAAGGCTGATATGAACCCACACATTGATTATTATTAAAAGCACCTAACATCAAGGTAGGATCAAAGCTACTGGCCTCAAGTCCAGTATTGGTATCTGTATTTTGTGAAAGATTACCAGCATCCGCATTTAACTTAGCTAATTTGAAAAAATAACTCCCAGCCATAATCCAACCAGTACGGTTTGCATCTGCAATAAAACTACGACTATTATTGGCGTCCGATGCTTTCTGGAACTGAGCAATTAAATTCAAGCTCGGTGCCATAATACCGTTATAATCGCTAATGGCGCCTAAAAATTCTGTACCATTAAATAATACGGTAGAATTAGATAAAGGATCACCTTCCCAAGTTAAACATTTATCGGTTTGTTTTTGGCAAGGTTTGTTGGTTAGGGATGAGAATGGAATGCCATATTGTTGAAGCGCTACTGTAGAAAAAGGACTTTCTGTAGTGGAACTAGTTAATTTTGCTTTAAGAATAGGCGCGTTATTAACCATCACTTGAGCAACGGGAGCTAAATCAACAAACATTTGTTGAATAGCAATCGCTCTAGACATTTTTGCTGTTTCTAATTCGGCAGGAGACAAGGTGCTTGCCGAAGTCGTATTGATGCCGACACCTGTTGCACCAAAGCTTGCCGATGCGCTTGTTACTTGTTGCGAATTAGTAACCGCACTTCCTAAAGAAAAGGGTAACCAGCTAATTGTGCCGCAAATCCCATTAAGAGCCGCATAGACAGTTCCTGAGGCCACATTAGGCATAGTAACGGAATAAACAGAAGCAGTTGGATTATCATTTTGTACTGAGACAACATTTACAGTGCTTACTAAATCAGGAACGGCTGTTTCACAAAACTGTTTCATGGAGCCAGATACATTACCAAAACAGGGGCCAGATGAATTTCTTTTTGCATCAAGATAATTTTGTCTTTGCGTTTCCAAAACAGATTGAAGGCCAGCCATGCATACTTGCCCTGCTAATATAGTGGCAGCGCCCTGCATAACTGAATTATTACCAGCAACAAGCGATTGGTAGGGATTCATTTGCGCCTGAACAATTACGCCCCCCCGATTCAAATAGCTAAGCGCTGAAGACCAAACCTTATCAGCAGCCCCTACCCCCTGAACCACAATCCACATGACAAAGATTTGCATCAAACAATAACCAGAGGCCTTTGGAATTAAAAGAGCAAGACCTAAGGTTGAACGCATTGGAATCCAAATTGAGGACCATTGCTTACCCAACATTTCCCCTTCTTGGGCAGTATTCATGGTAGAAACCAAGAGGGTATACATAATGATAATACCGCCTAAAGCTAAAACCGCAGAGTTAAAGACCCCAAACATAGCCCCCATAATTTGACTACCATTACCATGCAAAACCCCGTCGACAATACCGAAAATATTGCCTAAAAAAACGACAGAGTAATCACTCGCTGGTGGTGCAAAACTAAGAGACGACGAATTACTCGTCGCTAAAGCGATGGAAGGTAAAAATAGACATAAAAGGCTAAATATTTTTTTTATCATCATGGCTTCTCACCCAAAAAACCTTGCTTATACCACTCATAAAAAGAACAACCCAGCTTACGTTCTTTAATTTGGTAATACCAAAAGTGATACCTAAAAGCTAATACTAGTGCGATACAGATTAAAATTAAACTTAAAAGAACTGCTTTGATTCCCCCAAAAACCACCTGGTAGGCAGCATATACAAAAATACAAGCAGCAAAAAAGCACATCAATATACTCAACCGGTATAAGGATTTCTTTTTAGTTATTAAATCCTTTTCGCTTAGATTCATACGTTTGATAGCCTCATCAAAGGACTCTTTAGCCTGTTTAGGCTGAGGTACAAACATCCGTTTTAACCCATTCAAGAGATAAAGCGTAAATCCCTTTAAACGGTCAAAATCGAGCCAGGTCCGTACATTAAAAATGCGGCTGAATATATTTAAAATTCTTGATTTAGGTTGTTTTTTCATAAATTTACTTTTCTTAAATTCATTGATACTCTAATTATTAATATACTATAGTAATGAGAATAAATGTTCTCCAACTTTAAATTGCAGCGTAAAGAAAGAGTAAAAAATGCCTGATTTAAGCCACGAAGCTTCAGCCCAATATTGGTACGAATACATTGACCCTATGATTTACAGAGTCATTACTTTCCTTGAAAGCGTAGAGGAATGGACTCTTGATGGCGATGCTAATCTTGAAAAAGCAATGGAAGAGTTAGGTAGGCAACTTGATGATATAGAAAAAATTGATCTGAATATGCTAGGCGAAGAAGATATTTTCATAAGACTTATTGCGAATATCAAATCAAGCCGAGGCTTGCGTTTATTACAAGCCATAGATCAAGTTCATCCTGGCTCAGCTTCTCGCATACTAGTTCATGCGGAAGGAATTAATAGTGGAGGAAATGATCCCGCAAGTTTTTTCTTAAAAAGAAACATTGCCTTTGAACGCCTAAGGTTGCTTTCGCGTGTTTTTTCAGGTTATCGCTTAAAACTTATAACTCGTGCTCTTGAAGGGGAAGAATAAATGAAATATCTAAGTCGCCTAGTTGTTCCAGGCCTTCTTTGTTTAGCTGTAACACCTAGTTTTGCGTCTTCTGATGATGCTTTTAATAATAGTAGTTCTGATATAAAAAAGTATCTTCTTAATTTAGGCTCTTATTTAGGATTTAATCTTAAGACTGATCCCGCTTCAGCATCATCTGCTGCGGCAGTAAGCCAAACTTTATTAAATTTAAATTCGATGCAGAATATATTAAATTTAGCAATGAATAGCTGGTTTGGCTCTTTATTAGTTAATACTGCGGCCGGAGGGCAAGAGCAGGCCTTTATGCCAGCAACGGTGCAAAATTACTCTCTTTTCAATGGCTTTGCTAATTTCACTTTTAAAACGCCGGCCTATTCTTCTCCCACTAAAGATGGTGTATCTGTTTCTGCGTTAATTGACCAACAGCCATACCAAACCGATCCTGTTAGCCAAGCCTTGTTAAATATATTATCAACACCCGATTATAGTTACTGTTTAAATAATGAAGGGACTGCTGTGGCAAGTTGTACTTATGGTACTCAGCTCATTAACGAGAATCAGGTGATGATAAATGCAATAGGTACTGTTCCAAATTCAAATGATTATTTTGCAGCGAAGCAGGTTCAACCACTCCTTGCACAAGTCAACTCCAATAGCTTAATCACAC
>JAIUOG010000153.1 GCA_020161725.1 Pseudomonadota bacterium | reverse complement strand
CGGTGTTGCATATTTAACAGAATTTTGAACAAATGAATTTTGTCGTGCGAATATTATATTCTTTTATCTCTTTTAATAAATGTTTAGATATTAAGCCTAAAACTTCTGATCTATTACCTAATGTTTCCATTGATGGTCAGCTTGTAGGACACCCAGGTTACTACTTAGTCAAACTACCTGTTAATGATCCAAGGGCATTCATTTTGGGACACATAACGAATTGTTGTCAATCAATTGGTGGAGACTCAGAACAGTGTGTTATTGATGGCATTACGAGAGCACACAATGGATTTTATGTTTTATTAGAAGGAAAGCCAAGCGATGCAGCACCTCCTATCATTAATGGGGCAATTAATTATGATCATTATACTCTTGTCGGCCAAGCTTACGCGTGGTTAAGCCAAAAGGATAATTTAACCTTTGACTCGTGGGAGAATTTAACCCCAAGTGTTTGTGATAAGATAATTGTTCCTTTGTTACAACAATTTGGGGAGCATGTAACTCAGCAAGAGCATTCAAGAATCTTGCGCGTTACGATTGGAACTGGTGGAAAAACACCGGATAGCTATTCAGATATTCTTCCCTCAGCAGAGGTAATGGTAGAAGGTTATTCCTATGGTGATGCAAAGAAGCAATCGTTGGTTTATTTGAATCAAAACAAAATAAACAGATTCCAATTCGATTTACAACAAAAACATCAAAAAGACTGGACTTTAGGGGAAATAACTACTATCCAACAATTAGAGCAGCTAAAAAATTTATTTATCGATGAAAAAAATATTCAGTATTATAAAAATGCATTAGAAGAACACTATGAAAATTTTTTAATGCATTGTTTAAAAAATGCTTCCTTTTTATGGATTGCCTCTGTGCTTGATAAATTGCAATTATTAAGCAAGGATCATTGCCACAGATTAATTGATGAGGAAGCGCATGCCCAGGGTATTGCTGACACCTTAAGCAGCTTATCTAATACAAACCCATCCCTGGTAAATGATGAGAACTTCAAACTTTTAACTAATCAAGCGCAGTATGCCGAGTATATTGCTAGAGCCTTAAACAGCTTATATAAGATAAACCCATTGTTGGTGAATGATGAAAATTTCAAACTGTTAACTAACCAGGCACCGTATGCCGAATCTATAGCCAAAGCCATAGACATCTTGTATCAGATAAACCCTTTATTATTGAATGATGAAATGGTTGAGTTCTTAATTCACCGGGCACAAAATGCTGTGAGGCTCGCTGAGGCTTTAAAAACTTTATATAAAACAAATCCATCACTGATAAATAATGAAAATCGTGATTTATTGAGTGAAAATCAAATAAATTCTGGGGAGCTAGCTGAGGTCTTGATCGTCTTATATAAGGCAGATCCTCTTTTGCTGAATGATGAAAACCGAAGCATCTTGGACAAGCATGCAGAAGAAGCTTGGGAAATAGCTCAGGCCATAGACGCATTATATATAACCAATTCATTATTGATGAATAATGAAAATTTTAAATTCTTAGCCAACCAAGCTCAGAATGCTGGAATATTAGCTAATGGATTAATCACATTATACAAAACAGATCCATTATTGGTGAATGATGAAAACTGTGATCTTTTAGGCAAGCATGCGAAAGATGCTAGCATGATCGCTGAGATATTAAGCAAATTATATAAAGCAAATCCCTTGCTGTTGAGTGATGAAAACCGTGCCCTCTTAGATAAACATGCACAAAATGTCTGGGAAATAGCCCAGGCCTTAATTAGATATTCATTCCCATTGGATGCCGAAAATTTTAAACTCTTAGTCGATCAAGCACCGAATGCTATAATGATTGCTCATGCTGTAAACATATTAAATGACATAGAACCAGCGTTGGTAAATGATGAAAACCGTGCTTTCTTGGGCGAGCATGCAGAATATGCCGTTGAGATCGCCTATTCCTTTCATAGATTATATATAACGAATCCATCGTTGTTAAATAAGGAAAATTGTACTTTTTTAGGCAAGTATGCAAAAGATACAAAAAAGCTAGCTTATATTTTATGTGAGTTATATAAAGTAAGTCCATCGCTGGTGAATGAGAAAAACCGTACTCTTTTGGGCAAGCATACAGAATATATGGAAAAGCTAGCTAGTGGATTAATTAAGTTATATACAACAAACCCCGCGCTTTTGAATGATAAAAACCGTATTTTTTTAGATCAACATGCAGGGTATGCCTGGAAACTAGCTAAGGCTTTAAGCAAATTATATAAAACAAATCCATCCCTAGCAAATGATGAAAATTATACCTTCTTGGGTAAGCACGTAGAAAATGCAAAAGAACTGGCTTATGTCTTAAGCGAATTATATAAAGTAGATTCATCATTGGTGAATGATGGAAACCGTGCTCTCTTGGGTAAATATGTAGAAGATGCTGAGGCAATAGCCTACTCTTTGACTATTTTATATAAAATAAACCCCGGTATGGTAAATGATGAAAACCGAGCTCTTTTGGATGAACATGCAAAATATGCTTATAAAATAGCTCAGGCTCTAAAAATTTTATATGACACCGCTCCATCATTATTAATGAATAATGAAACTTGTAAACTCTTGATAAATCAAGCTTCTAAAGCGCCGCAAATCGCATCTGATTTAATTCGGGAATATCAAAGAAACAATGCGTCTCAACAAGAAAAAATTGATGTTGCAGCTCCCAATATTTCAAATTTAGAGGAACAAAAGCGTATAAAGTCAGCACTTCAAGAAGGAAAGAAAATCGATGAATTAAGCAAAAATAAAATGACTTCCCTTGGAGGGTCTTAGCATATTATTTGAATTTTTCTTTAATCATCTTGTCACCTCAATGAGCCGCTGAAAAGTAAGGGGTTATTTGACACAGAGTGATGGGTATTATATTCAAGAATCAGCGTGGCTTTGGTGCATAAAACATGAGTGTTATGAGACATTTGGCACTAAACTTGATAAAGAAAGAATCGGAAAATCTGAGTTTTCTGTGCCTCGAAAAAGATGGAATATAGGGCAAAAGTGTTAGGTATTTAAAGTTTGACGCTCTTGGCCTACATCCGCAATGCTTCAAGATGACAGAAGGCTAAGTTAAGGTTATGATTAGTTATCATTTTTTAATAAAAAAAATCTATGCTGCCTCTTTCGCATTATGAACCTACCGACGCTAGTTGCTGGCAAGGAAGAAAGGATAGTCTTCCTCATGAGCGATTCTTTCAAGAAGTCGAACTTGTCGATTTAAAAAAACAGAGTTTAAATAAAGCGAAGAATCAAATTGCCTTTCTAGGTTTTTGTAGTGATGAAGGGATTCGTCGTAATGAAGGACGTCTAGGTGCAAAATTAGGCCCTTTAAAGTTAAGAGAACAATTAGCCAAGCTTGCTTATCATGGCCAAAAGAAATTTGTTGATGTAGGCAATATTGTATGCCAAACAGACCTTGAAGCATCACAAGACGAATTCGCTACTCTAATTAGCTATTGCCAAGAACAAGGATATAAAACTATTGCCTTTGGTGGAGGACATGAAATTGCTTTTGGTCATTTTAAAGGTTTAAACCGTCATTTTTCTAAGCTTGGAATTATTAACTTTGATGCCCATTTTGATTTACGTCCTCTGCCTGCAAATAAACTAGGCTCATCAGGTACTCCTTTTCTACAAATTGCTGAATTAACCAAGCAAAGATCTTTTAGCTATTGCTGTTTGGGTATCCAAGAAATAGCTAACACGCGCTCTTTATTTCAAATTGCAGATGATTTAGAAGTTAATTATCTTTATGCTAAAGAAATTCAACAAAATAGCCTGTCTTCACAATTTGAATTTCTAGATAAATTTATAGAAAAACATGACCATCTTTATTTGACTTTCTGTATGGATGTCTTTGCAGATTATCTTGCTCCAGGAGTCAGTGCGCCCCAGGCTTTGGGTTTAAATTTTCAGAATGTAATGCCCTTATTGAAATACATCTTACAAACTGGCAAAGTGATAAGTCTTGATATTGCAGAGCTATCGCCTCCCTTAGATATTGAATATAAAACAACGCGTTTAGCTGCAAGTTTGGTCGCAGAATTATTAAATTATTATTAATGTTATCCAAGGAGTGAAAACAATGAAGAAATCCATGCTCGGTGCAGGATTAATTATCTTAAGTACAGCAAGCTTTGCTGATGAAAATTTAATTGCTAACAATAAAGCCTTAGCTCAAAACAATATGGGGCAACCCCAAGTACTTGCTGCAGCAGAACAAACTCCTACTCCGGCTAATCAACCTAAGATTGAAGTTCAACCTGCAATAACCGAACAACAAACCTCGACTTCTACCACTGCACCAGCCACATTAACAAATCCTGCTGTGAAGATAGAAACCCAAATTCAAACCTCATCACCCATGCCAACGGTACCAACAACTGCAGCTCCTGTGCAAGCCAATCAACCAGTAACGCCTCCAAAACCCTTGGATTGTAACTTCCATATTCCGCCTGAAACTACGCGTATTGAGCAAACTGTCGTATTAAAATGGGCTGAAAAAGCAGCGACTCAATCTTTTGATTTAGATCATAACCTGATTGATAAGCAACTCACCGATTTAAAAGCTTGCTATACAGAGCAAGGCTGGCAAAGTTTTAATGATGCTTTAGAAAAATCAGGCAATTTAAATGCGATTAAAACTCAACAGTTAGTAGTTAGTTCAATGCCAAATGGCGAAGGCACTATCAACGAAATTAAAGACAATCAATGGAAGGTTTCTTTACCTATTCAGGTAGTTTATCAAAATGAAAAACAAAAATTAACCCAACCCTTAATGATTGATTTAGTTATTAGCCGTAAAGTGTCTGGCGATCTGGGTATTATGCAAATGATAGCCGTACCAAAACAAATGA
>JAIUOG010000006.1 GCA_020161725.1 Pseudomonadota bacterium | reverse complement strand
AGACCATCCAGCATCTTGATACAGATGATAGATCTCTTCATTATGGGGCAGGTACGTGAAAAAATCAGGTAATGGATAGAGTTCTGATTGAATAGGGAAAACCAAAAAATGATACCCATTCTCATTGGTTGCTTCTTGAAGCTCTGTAAGCAAGGAGGGAATACGTTCCGAATTTAAGAATTGCAATGTGACGGTTGAAAGAACGAAATCAAAATGTTCCACATCAAGCGCTAAGGGTTGATTTAAATCGTGCAGTTGAGTGGCCACCTTACTCAAATCTTCTTTTTGAGTAATTTCCTGAATCGCCTCTAGTGATGCTTGGTTGTTATCTATTCCGGTAACGTGATGCCCCATGTTGGCTAAATACAATAAATTCCTGCCAGAACCACAACCTGCATCGAGAATAGATGCTTCTTGCAAGTGACGTAAGTAAGTCTGATAGACATACACTAAGTCGCTTTGCACGGCACTTAGACCGTATTTTTTATTGAAGTAGCGGTGGGGCATGCAGTAAAACTTGAGTGTTGCCTTAAATGATTCACTGACAGGGATAATTTTATGCCATGCTGCTGGTGGAATCTGAAGCTCAGGATGCTCTTTATCGATGCGCGTGCGTGAACACTCTTGTCCCTGGCCATTTAAGAATGCAAAATCAATCGCTCCTTCATGCAGAAAAAGCATTCCCCAAGTGCCTTCTTTGGTGCTGTGTTTTTCTAAGAAAAACTTAAGTTTTCCATGGCTGTCAATGTCGGTTTGTTTATAGCACAGTAACTCATTGTGTTCTAATAACATGATGTATCCTTATATTTTTACTATTTGCTCTTTGATTCCACATTGTTTTCATTGTCGATGTATTCTGGTTGCAATTGAGTTAACAAGGTTTTGTCATTTACCAACTTATCTGCTAATTGATGGTTTACATCACGATGTTCCACTTCATCGTCCCGCACCACTAAAAGCACATCGCGTAACCTGGCATCAGAGGCAAGCCCCCAATATTGTTTGGCGATCTCAGGAGCAGGGACATTTTCAATACGTCCTTCATCCAACTCCTGTAAATAATGGGTGTAACTGACAACAGCTTCCTCTTCAAGATAGCCAACAAAACGATGTGCTGTTTTTGAAGAACAAACATACATCAACAGATACAACACCACAAAAATAGCTTGTGCCGTAAAAATAATAAAGCGCTCACACCAGTTGGGTTTGGCAATGTACATAAAGGTAATCAAATGCATCCGCTCATTATCTGCTTCATCCAGTAAAATTTTAATCCAGCCCTCGTCGTTTTTAATTTTTCTTAGGCAGCGCAAATGCAGTAAAGCGGCACCTACCATACCCGGAACAGCAGCGACCGTTTCCAACACAATGGCTCGATTACCATAGCGTTTTTGGAAAAAAGTATCTGCGAAAAATCGGAAAAACTTTACCAGACCAAAGGCAATTTTATCACTGATGGTTTGGGCAGGCCTATGAGTTACTGGCATGATGTCTCCTTTATGGTGATATAAGATATATTATATTAAAGGTGTATTTTAAATGCAACTTTAATATAACTGATTGTCTTGGGATTACAGGTGATGATTCGCTCGATGAATACGGCATTCAATCTCGTTTAAAAATTATAATACTTTGATTAGTAAAGACTTTATAAATTAGCAGTTCTTGACTGAGACCGCCTCATCTTCATAAGATGTATTTTAAATATTTTTATTGGTTGACATGATGAGAATACATTGGCTGTCAATTGCCGCACTCCTATGGGCAGGGATGATACTCGGTATTTCTTTTTTAGAAAGCTGGGTAAAATTTAAAACCCCTACTCTTGGCAAATTAGTGGGATTAGAAGTTGGGCGAACCGTGTTTCGCTCCTTTCAACAGGTGCAGTTAGTTTTTCTTATCCTAATAATTGCGTTGTATGTTTTCCACGTCCACACTGTGTTAGACAATGTATTATTGGGAGTTCTCATCAGTGTTGCAATACTGCAAGTCTTTTGGGTATTTCCAATACTCTGTCAACGAATTGATGATTTAGCAACAGGCAAGAAATTACCTCATTCTTATGCTCATGTAATGTATGGTATCGGAGAGGTAATCAAATTTATTGTACTTTTAGTATTCGGGATGACGGGGTATTAAATAATACGCTCCTGGATTGTCATCAGTGACACTGTAAATAGACCTATTTCTTTATATTTTTTATATGATGAAAATAAAATACGGAGCTTTAGTCAATGCAAGCAGCATTTCGTTTTTTAATTATTGAAGAATCCATGGCCTCGCGCATTGTGATTCGCGATCAATTTACTCGTTTAAATCAACACATAGATTTAGTATCCACAATAGAAGAAGCACTAGAGCGAATTGCCTCCGCGTTTTACGATATGATTTTAGTCGATAGTCGTTTTTATCATGAATTGATAACGATGGACTTTAAATCCTTAATCCCAGAGCAAAATAAAATGACGCTTCGTTCATTAATCGGCATCATGACGAACCAGGCAATCGATTTATCTCATCAACAGTCACTTGAAGATTATCTGTATTTTGCTAAGCCGTTTTCATCAGAAAAGACAATTCAAATCATTGATTATCTTAAAGTGATTATGGAGGCTAAACATGAATAAGTATGCCTTTATTTTTAGAGTTTCAGGCTGATCAATAATACTCCAAAACAAAATACATCGAAGTTGATTTTGTTGACCAACCGTCAGAATGACCAATGATATTTTAGGTTTGTTAATGGGTTTTTAAAGAAGTCATACTAAATTTATGGAGGTTAGTTGTTGATGTTGGCAATTTAATTTGTATGTTTACAATTTGGTTCTTTGACATGTGTTGCAAAAAATCTAAGTTTTACAACACGCATTTATAATGAGATGTTATGCCTGTTGACTTTCTTTCTCCTGCTCAGCGTGAAAACTATGGCAGGTACCCTAATGACTTAGCACCAGAATTTATCGCTAATTATTTTTTTCTCGATGATCAAGATAGGGAATGGATAAGAAATAAACGAGGAGCATTTAGTCGGTTAGGTTATGCTCTTCAATTAACTACGGCTAGATTTGTTGGCACTTTTTACAGTGATTTGACTGAAATTCCTTATAAAATCATTGAGCGGATTGCCACCCAAATTAATGTAGCCGATATTCAGAATTCTCTTGAGCGTTATCAGAAAAGTGAACAACGATGGCGGCATACTGTTGAAATAAGAACACGTTATGGGTTTACAGAATTTAATGAAGAAGGTATTCGTTTTAAGTTGGGCCGGTGGCTATATGCTTTATTTTGGACTGGAACAGATAGGCCAGGATTATTATTTGAGCAAACCGTGTTATGGCTTATAAACAATAAAGTTTTATTGCCCGGAATAACAACAGTAGAACGATTTATTGCTGAAATTCGTAGTAGAATGGATACGCGCTTATGGCGATCATTGATTAAAAATTTAACTAACGACCAGACAGAAAAACTTAATAATTTACTATTGGTGGCAGAGAAGCAACGCCAATCATTACTTGATATTCTTCGCAAAGGCCCTGTAAGAGCAAGTAGTAAGACATTGGTTAAAGCACTAAAACGTATTGAAATGGCGCGCGAACTAAGCATTGTATTACCTAAGCGGTTACCTGAGGGTAGAGTATCTGTTCTTTCTCGCTTTGCTAATACTGCAAAGACAACCGCTATAAGCCGCCTTTCTTATGAAAGAAAGATGGCAACTTTAGTTGCTTTTGCTCATCATTTTGAAGCTACGGCACAAGATGATGCTCTTGATATATTATCTATTGTCTTAAGTGAGCTATTTTCCAAAGCAAAACGTACTAATCATAAAACGAGGTTACGAACAATTAAAGATTTAGACTCTGCTGCAGCGACATTGATTGATGCCTGCAAAGTTGTTTTAGATAACAATCTTACTGATCAAGAGGTTCGGAGTAAAATCTTCAATATCGTTGGATATGAAGAATTAATAATCGCTGTTACCGAAGTAAATGCGCTAATTCAACCGCCAGATGATGTTTTTTATCGCGAACTCGAGGATAAAGAACAAACAATTAAAAACTTTTTACCTTCTCTTCTTCGTGTTATTCACTTTGACAGCAATGAAGCAGGAAAACCTATTATCCAGGCGCTTGATTGGTTAAAAAGTAAATCAAAAAAAGAAGCGCCAATGGATTTAGTCAGTAAAACATGGAAACGATATATTCATGATAAAGAAAATCAGTTCAATAAAACTGCGTATATTTTCTGTGTTCTTGATAAATTACAAGGAGCGTTGAAACGCCGCGATCTCTTTATTAGCCCAAGTTGGCGTTATTCTGATCCTAGAGCCAATCTTCATGGAGGAACAGAGTGGGAGGCCATACGCCCAGTGATTTGTCGTTCTTTAAACTTAACAAATGAACCACATGGTTATTTACAGGAGTTTGTTAATGAATTAGATGAAACATATAAATTGGTGGCTAAAAATTTTGATAATAACCCTTTTATAAGATTCGATCTGATTAAAGGCAGTGAAGAACTTATTCTAACCCAATTAGACAAGTTAGATGAGCCTGAATCACTAAAACTGTTGCGCAGTGAAGTTAAATCCAGACTCCCTCGTGTAGATTTACCCGAAGTATTGCTGGAAATTGCTAAGCGAACTAACTTCATTTCAGCATTTACTCATATTAATGAAGGGAATGCTCGGGCTGTTGATTTAGAAATCAGTATTTGTGCTGTTTTACTTGCCCAGGCGTGCAATACTGGTCTTGAACCTTTTGTAAGAGAGGATATTCCAGCATTAAAAAGAGATCGTTTGATATGGGTTGATCAAAATTATATTCGCGATGAGACGATAACTGCATCCAACGCCATATTAGTTGCCGCACAAAACCAGAGTAAATTAGCGAAAAAATGGGGCGGTGGAGATATAGCCTCTGCTGATGGAATGCGTTTTGTTGTACCTGTCCGTTCTTTGCATGCAGCTCCAAATCCAAAGTACTTTAATCAAGGACGCGGAGTCACCTGGTATAATTTACTTTCAAATCAAAGAACTGGTTTGAATGATGTTACAGTGCCAGGAACTTTGCGAGACAGTTTGATTCTATTGGGAGTAGTGCTAGAACAACAAACAGAGTTAAAACCAACTCGCATCATGACAGATACGGGTGCTTACAGTGATATTGTATTTGGTCTTTTTCGTCTCTTAGGGTATCGTTTTAGTCCACGATTAGCTGATTTGGGAGATGCTCGTTTTTGGCGAGTTGATCCACTGGCAGACTATGGCAAACTCAATATTCTTGCTAAACATCGTGCAAATCTTGAGCGCATTATTCCTCATTGGGACGATGTGCTGCGTTTGGTTGGATCTTTAAAACTTGGCCGAGTACCCGCAACAGGGATTATGAGAACTCTTCAGGTGGGTGACAAACCCACAAGATTAGCACAAGCCATTGCTGAAATTGGGCGCATAGATAAGACCATTCATATGCTTAACTATATTCATGATGAATCGTGTCGCCGTAGTACTTTATTACAACTAAATTTGACAGAGGGCAGACACAGCTTGGCGCGTTCTGTTTTTCACGGAAAAAGAGGAGAACTTCACCAACGATATCGCGAAGGACAAGAAGATCAACTAGGAGCATTAGGATTAGTGCTTAATGTTCTGGTTCATTGGAATACTATTTATATGGATGCCACGTTAGATCAGCTAAAGAACGATAACTTTCCTGTGAATGAAGAAGATGAAGTGAGGCTATCACCATTTGCAAAAGCACATTTTAATATGCTTGGCCGATATTCATTCTCTATGTCTGATGAAGTAAAAGATGGAAAATTAAGATCACTAAGAGATCCTAATAATCCTTAAGTCGGTTAGCCGTTCCATTACTCCCCAAGCCCCGTAATACAAAGATTCAATTTCTTCAATTCCGATCTCTGGCATCCAGATTTTACCTAAAACTTCATGCCAAATCTTAGCAAGCTTTGGAATACAGTCTGAATATTGTTTTAGGTAGGCTATTGTTATCATCATAATACCTGTAAAAATGGATTATTCCTCGCACTCGTGGCAAGGCGTTCCTTGATGAAACACCATTTGCCAACGATTGTGTTTGTATTGCCAGAGCGAAGAACGTAAAGAACTTTTTGAGGCAACAGTAACCTTATAAGTTGCCAACATGACTTCAGGCGACACCTCTAAAACTGAAAAATCATTAACCATATAGCTTCGTTGCTCTTCTTCTGGAAGAGAATCAAGTAGGTCGTTCTTATTGTAAATTGAGCCAGAGGCCCCATACTCGATAAATTCATCAGCAATCAATAGTTTCAGTTGCGCAATAGATTTTCTCGTTTCCGACCTTAATAGAGAAATTTCTAGCTCATAAATCAATTGGTGTTCTTGTTTCATAGCGATTTTCTCATCAAATAAACGTTGAAATCCAAAAAACAATTATGCTCTGTCATGGATATGACAAAATACCCAAGCTGTTCATAAAAAGATCTTGCCTGAAATTCGGCCGTCTCAATGGTAATCACTTGGCAATTCTTTTGTTTTGCAAAAATTTCCAGTTTTTCCATGAGATTTCGTCCTAATCCTTTTTGTCTAAAATCCGGATGAACCCAAATGCAATCGACATAGCAATTGGCTCGAGTGACATCCCCATAACAACCTGCTAAAACGGTCCTTTTGTCGATAGATTTTATGTAGATGGTAAAGGGAGTATGATTGTAAGCACCAATCATTTCTTCATTGTAGATCTTTAAGCCGTCAGATAAAATGGCAGTGATTTCTTGGTTGGTTCGTTCTTCGAAACAAATCTCATAGTCATTGTTCTTGGCTAAAATTATAAGCTCTGGTATTTTTGCATCTTCTGGTGCATCGGAATGATAACCGCTCCAAAGAATACCTCCATAAGGTTGTAGTATTTTTTCAACCAACTTTTTTAAATGAGTTGAATCACCTTCCTTATAAACTCGATTAAAACTTTCAGAAAACTCCCTGGCTAAATTGGGATTTTCTTGATGCAAATAGCGAATGATTGATTTACCATTGGCGCACCATTTATTTTGAGCTCTAAAATAAAATTGAGACAATGCTTCAAAAAGCCATGAGGCTGAGGCAATTTGTTCTTCATAAGACTTAGGAGATAAAATATCTTCTAAGACATCCGTAATTAAAAAACGCTCTTTATCAATTTGATTTTTATCCCAAGAAAGAGGTCCGCGCTTTAAGTAAAGATGGGCCTCCTCTCTAATCCCGTTTGAAAAATCGCTAGCTGGCATCATATCTTTTCCCGACAAAATCATTTGAATGGTTCCTGAAATACCGGAATTTATTCTCGATTCTTCAAAAAAATAACGAATGGATTCTCTGTCGTGTACAAAAGCATCAATAGGCCAACCTTCATAAACAAAGGCTTCACGATAAACTCTGATTAATTTTTCATAGACGATTACGAGATCTAAATCTGAGACTTGGGTTTCTTCCCCTTGAGAAACCGAACCGGCCCAAAAAACAGCACGTGCTTCTGAGTAACGTTCATGAATTAACTTTTGAATTGTTTCTTGAGGTGAGCAACGCATGTAATCTGTTTCCTTTTTTTTCGCTAAAATCACCTGATTTCCAGGTTGATCTATTTTATTTGATCAGTCATTTCGACATTACCATCAATCGGTAAATCTTTTTCGCATTTTTTACTTTGTACTTTTTCTTCTTTTGCAACAACGACGTGACGGTGATTTGGCAGAAGTTGGGCATTCAATTCTTGCAATGCAGAACCAATAATTCCTTTTTGTGGCTTTTTATAACGATAATACAACCATCCTTTCTGTTCTAACCATAAGCAGAACCGATTAAAAACATATGCGGTAAACAGAATCCCAATCAGATAAATAAATAATCTCATAATTCTCACTATTTCATTAATTTTCGCCAAACTCAAAAAAGTCTGGCGAGTTAAAAACCATTATTGATGTGTTTCTAGTGCTTTACTTATCCAAGCTGATGCTTCTGCATTGAACAGTAATTTAATATGCCATGGCTTTATCATCTCCTGAGGAGGCGGCATTGTTTTTAAGGCTTTTACTTCATGCTCTTGTCGCGAAATTTCTTGCCATAATAAAATACCGATTAAGTAATCTCTATTTCCTGCAGCTAAATAATTATCGATTAAGTCTTTCCATTCTTGAGCAAGCCTTTTCCCATGCTCTCCTTCAGGTGGAGAGTTCATGTTATCGATGATTTGGTTGTACAGATTATTCCAACGCTTCAATGAATAGGCCATCATCGCACGCGACAACCAATAAGCACCTTCCGGGGTGATTTCCAATTGGGTTAGTCTCCCAGATTGTATGCTTTCCAAAAGACTGGCTCCCAATTTGACTTGCTCAGTAAAAAATTTCTTCATTTTTTTTGATAAATCTTCCATAACAGCAGCAATTCGCTCACCATCTGGTCCTTCAGGATCACCTACCTTTTGTTGGTTCATTTCCTCAATAATAGAATCTCTAAGTGCAAATTCTTCAGGAAATTGCTCGTAAAGAAACAAGTAGTCTTCAAATTGAGAAACAGTTAATTGTTTTCCAGCCCACGTTTTTTTCAATTTATCTCGTAGATTTTCTGTCATTTTATACCCCTCTATGAGTAACAACAAATCTTGCCAATTAGGAAACATTGATGCAGAACGGCTTTTTAGAATTTCTTCAAGCACTTGATTCACTTTCAGTAAATCTTCACTTTGCTTTCTGATTACTTGGTGTTGTGCTTGCAGGTGAGCATAAACGTTGGAATGTTTTTGCAGAATATCCTTTATTTTGCTTAATGAAAAACCAAAATACTTCAAAGCAATAATCTGCTGTAACTTTGCCAAATCCGGCTCGGTGTAACAGCGGTAACCATTGGGCTCAAGATAAGAGGGTTGTAACAAACCTATTTTGTCATAATGCCGCAACATGCGAACCGATGTCTGAGTTAACTCACTGATTTCTTTTATATGCCATTTTGTCATCATGTCTCCTCCCAAGATTGAGAATAGGGCATGACACTATGTTAGGGTCAATAGTCAAATTCAAAACCTGTTATCCAATGAGTTTTTTACCAAATAATGGTGTAAGCACCATTTGCATCATTCCATGATGCCACTCATCGAGTGGCTTTACTCCTGATGCTGTTTCCGGAATCTGTCAATAAAAATGAATTATTCCGTCTTGTCTAGGCGTGCCTTCTTAAGCACTCATTTATCGAATAATTAAATATTCTTTTATTATTCTTGTTCAAATGCAGTATAAAATTTGAGAAAAGATGTTTCAGGCCAACAACGTTTTAATTCAGCTAACATGGCTTGAGCCATCGCTCGTAAGTAGGGTAAATGTTGATAAGCATTGCTACTATCTATAAATGCTTGCAACCTCGATAAAACCCTAGGTCTAACCCAGTTATCTTCTTCATTCCATAAAGAATCCTTCGGTACAGGACCTGAAGGTCCAATCCTATCTTTTTCCCAAGTTGAATTAATAAAAGGTATCGTTTGTTGTAAAAGCCAAAAACCGCAGGCATAGGTATAAGCTTGATTGTATTGTTTATCATCAGTTGCTTCTGAAATCGTTTGTTTGAGTTCCTCCCTATAGATTTGTTCCATATGCTCAATAACATCCGTAGGAATGGCTTTAGCACACCAGCACGTTGGCATACTCATTCGCAAATAAGTCCCATCTAACAAAGCATTACGCACAACACACCATTCAAAATCAATAAGCTGCAAATCTTTAGTTTCTGCATGATCAAATACATTATCAGGACAAATGTCCCCATGAGTCAGAACAGTAAAAGATCCGGGCTTTATTACATATTCAATTAAAGATTTCGCTTCTTCAATGCATTCATGAGTTAAAGTTAAGCCTAAATTTTTATTTGCCAATCCCAGTTTCGGTAATAAATCATTCAATGCGAAATTAAGCTCATCATCAACCGTTTCCGCCTCAGGATGAATCATTTGCAAAATTTGTTCATAAAGCCCGGTATTTCCAAAACTTGCTGCATGAAAACTTCCCAAGGCTTTCATAAAACGGGTCAATGCAGCAATAGCTTTTTTGCGATCAGCTACAGTAAGTGAATCGACTAAACTAACATGCTGAACTCCTAAATCTTCAATCAGAATAAATCGATACTCTTTACTTCCACCAAAAAACTTTGGGACATTATGCTTGTTTTGCTTAATCTCAGAGGCAAATTCAAGACCTGCCCAATCCCTTGCAAATCGTGCATAAGCTTCCTCATCATTAGCATCGGTGTCTTCTCGTAAAGATTGTTTTAAAATAATACTTTCAGGGATTTCTTTCGTTTGGCTTGATAAAAAGAGTCTTACTATGCAATTTCTCCGTTCAGGCTCACTTAAAAACTGAGTGGAAATTATCTTAACCTCTGCATCAAATCTCTTATTTAATATATAGGTGATTTTATCAAGAAGATTAGAATCAAGAATTCTGTGTTCATTTATGGAGCTTGCTTTCATCTTTTAAACCTAAGTTGGGATCAAGGAGCTTTATTTCTATGCGTTCTTTTCCGCTGCCAATATTAACCCTTTTTAGGGTAATGAATCCAACTTCCGCGGTTGATTGTACATGTGTTCCACCACAAGAAACCTTAGAAAATCCTTCAATCTCCCAATAACGTCTTTGATTCTTCTCATCAGAAAACCCAGTGCGAATAAGCATATCTTTTGCAATAATTTGATTGTATTCAAACAAAAGAGAGTCAAAAATATCCGAGATATTGTGCTGATAGCTAAAGTCAATTCTAGCCTTATGTTCAGCAATATGCGCACCTATTTTTTCAATGGGAAGCATTCTTTGGACAAGTTCCAAGATTAATTCAGCAGCAAAATGAAGACGCATCAATTTGTAGCGACGAACAAAGTCGATTTCCATAAGGACAACATCGCCCTCAGAAAGCCCATGCTCCGAAGGTAATGTATAATAAATCAAGTCATCTTCTATTTCAGAATGAGTGACCATCAGGCCATTCACGCGAACTGTATCACTTTCTTGACCACCGGAAAACGAAAAACCAATAGTCTCTGCAAAAAGTAGTCGATTCTCATTTGCCGACTCCACCTTAGTCATTAATTGGCGTTGATAGGGATTATCCCAAAATATTTTTTGCATAACTTACTCTCTAATCTTTACCACTATCCCATTTGTCAGCTGCTTAAGTGCTTCTGGAGATAATGAAAATACTGCGTTGGGCGTTCCTGCTGCGGCCCAGAGGACTTCATGGCATAACAAATCTTCATCGATAAGAACCGTATTAATAACATTTTTGTGGCCAACTGGAGGGACCCCACCAATCGCAAAACCAGTTATTTCTCGTGTAAAATCTGCATCAGCCTTCCCAATAGATTCATTGATGAGATTCCCAATCAGGCTCTCATTCACACGATTAACACCACTTGCTAATACCAATATCGGCTTGTTGGTTTTTTCAGTGCAAAATAATAGTGACTTCACAATTTGAGCAACACCACAACCCAAAGTATCAGCAGCATCTTTTGCAGTGCGTGTGCTCGAATCAAGTTCCTTGATCTCACACGATAGACCCTTTTGAGATAAAAAATCCTGTATGATTTGCGCGCTTTTACTTAAATTTTTACCTTTATTCATCATGATCACTTACTTATCATCGCCACAAAGAACACTTTCTAGTAAGCTCTGTTACCACATCCCAATCCCCAAATAAAACAATGCCATAGTAAATCAGATCGTTCTCTTTAACCTCTGCCGTTCTTTCAATTTGCTCTTGATAGGTACCCACAGTCATCGTATCGGTAAAATCATTAAAAAAAACATTTTTTGCTAAAGCATTCTGGCGTAATGTTCTAATTTTGTTGGAGTTCTCACAAAGAATGATAAAAGGTATTTCTGAAATATAAGGGTGAGATCCTCCATCTGCATCTCGATAATCGGTTAAACGCAGTTCTTCTTCACCAATTACGGAACCTAAACCAATACACATATGAGCAAGCGCATTCATCACTTTTCCTGGCTCAATACGCTTATTAAGTACCGCAACCAGTTTGTTTTTAAAAGGGTGTTCAACCATACAGTCCTCCACAATTTACTTCACAATTCGTGCGTTATAACGCATAATAGACCAGTATATACCTGTGCGCTAAAACGCACAAGCTTTTTTATTAAGAGATATCATGCAAGAAATTTCAAAACGTATTGCAAAAACATTAAAATCATTAAGACAAGAACGAGGTTGGAGTTTAGACAAAACAGCGCTTGAAACCGGCGTTTCTAAAGCGATGCTCGGGCAAATTGAACGAGAAGAATCAAGTCCAACGATTTCTACCTTATGGAAAATTGCGAGCGGCTTTCAAGCCTCCTTTTCTTCGTTTATTGAAGACAGTCTGGATAATTCAACCAATCCTGCTTATAGGGCGGGACATGCTGAAACCTTGCATCCAGATGATGAAAAAATACGAGTACTGCCTCTATTTCCTTTTGATGAGCAGTTACATTTTGAATTGTTTGTTATTGAGTTATTGCCCGAATGTGAACATCTTTCACCTCCACATAAACATGGAGTCATTGAGCATGTCATTGTTGTGGATGGAACCATTGAGCTTTTGTTAGGCGGGAGCTGGAAAACACTTTCTAAAGGAGAAGGGCTTCGTTTTAATGCCAATCAACCGCATGGCTACCGGAATCCAACCAATGAACTATCGCGCATCCATGATATTATTCATTACCCACCCCAATATAAATCGCCTTAATCGATTATGGTACATAAAACAAAGGCGTTAATGCCATAGTTTTTAAGTCATGAAGCCACTCATTGCGTGGCTTTCCTCCTGGCGCTGTTTCTTCAAACCAGTTGTATTTACACCAAAGGTAGATATCCAAGCTTTTCATTTGCGAAAAATGATTCATTTCTTTTAATTCGTCTGAACTCAATGGCCGGATTTGCCTATACCCTTCTATAAACCATTCAAACAGGGGTTTCCAGAGAGGCCATGGCTTATTGCATAAGTCCAAAAAAGGTTTAGCGATATCGGCAAGATACCAATGATAAACTGGCTCATCAAAATCAATCAGATGAACGCTCTCACCATCATAAAGCACATTCCCAGGACGATGGTCCCCATGGGTTAGGCCAAAATGTGCTGAGTTTTTTGAAAAAGTTTTGAAGCGTGTCGTGATGGTTTGGTATAAATCCTGGATCAGAGCCTCTTCTTGACGCGCATAATCCCAAGTTTCACGCCACAAATCTTCCCAAGTTAAAAAATGATGTTCCGATGCAACATAACTTTGCGAGGCTTGATGCAATAGACCTAGGGCGCGGCCCCATGTTAGATAAGCTTTTTTATCTGGATAATCAAAATTCATGATTTGCCCTGGCACCTCACGGCAAACATGAACAAAAAATTCCAAATCATCTTCGCCCCGAGTCAGAATACCTGTAATTTTGACCAGTTTGTGTTTCAATACGGTACTTTAGCCCTTGTCACGCCTAGGTTTTTTGGCGTTTTATTCAAATTTAAAACATATTCCCCAAATCGCTTGATATGCTCAGTCATTTAAGGGCTCATATGGCTCAAATCTTCTTTGGTTATTTATACCCTTCTTCTTGCAGATCGTGGCAAATATCCGTTATATCAATAACATTTTGTAGCATAATACAATTTTCAATCAATGAATTATATTTAATAGATTTTTCCATTTCATCAGGATCGTTGCTGGCTATAAGCTGTTTGGAACCAAGTCTTATCCAGTCCGATAATCCATTATCGGGGTCCTGTGGAAAAAATGACAATTAATAGTTATCGAATTAAAAAAACTTAACTGGCAATATTTTGCTCATGAAAAGCCCGTGGGGGATATAGTCGATAAGAGGGGGGTATCCATGGTTTTAGCAATCAGTTCTTTTGCCAAGTCGCTTGGTGAGGCACCTGTAGATAAATCTATCACAGCATGGGCATCTAAGTCTTCTCTAGGGGAAATAGTAACATTACTTGCTTCTGTTAGCTTAAATCTTTTTATGAGTTCCCTATACTCACTTGCGCCAGCTTTTGTTCCTTTGGTTTCCTCTTCTCCAACCTCGGGTCGTAAGTGTTTTTGTACTATCAGTAGAAGTTGCATTTTGGAAAGAGTTCGAGCTTCATCAAGTGCACCATCGGTCTCTGCGGCAGATATTAACTGACTAAGTTGAAGGAATGGCTCAATCCCTTCTCTTTTGTTTTTTAAATCACCGGAAATAACTGCGGAGTCATTTCGATGATGAATACGATTACTTAATGCTTTGGGAGGACAGAAAGCTAAAACAGTAGCGTATTCTATTGTACGTCCATCCACTTTTGCACGCTCAAGAAGTTTTTCTTTAAAATCTTGTAACACGATTTTGACATCACCATCCGGCGGGACTATATCAAGAATAACCGAGGAATCTGTAGAAAATTTGAAGACGTCATCTAGCATGCGATCAAGAATATCCGGCTTAGGTAAATTTTTGAATATATCCCCAACTTCACGAAACATGTGGGTAAGTTCTTCTAACTCTTTATCTACAAACCCAGCACGATTTAAAATAGTTTCAAGATCCTGATAATCTGGACTATTAAATTGATGATTAATAGAAATATCGCCATGTACAAGCTCAAATTGTCCTGTTGCACCAAGCGTTTTAATTGCAGACTCCGTCATATAACCGGAGAGTCGTTCAATTAGCCCTCGTTCTCGCAGTTTTTCTAGCAATTTTTCTTCTAAGATAGGGGTTTGTTCTTTATGAAGTATCTCATTGGCTTGGTCGATACCATGTGTATACCAACCATGCTCCTTGACCAAAGCATCACAGAGAGTTGATTTTCCCGCGCTGGATGATCCCATTAATAAAACTACTTTCATCAATTAGTTTCCTTTAAAATCCATGTTTAAATTATAGATCATCCCGAGTCAGGATACCTGTGGTTTTGACCCGTTTGATTTTAAAAACTCTACTGTAGCCCTAGTCACGCCTGGGTTATTTAGCATTTTATTCATCCAAAATATGTTCCCTCAAAATAGCTTAAGAGACCTGGCCAGGTAGAGCTTATGCAACTTACATCTTGAGTTTCAAATCAAGATTCAAGAAGACTTGAATGATTGATCTCCAGTTCGCATGCTTTTCTCAATTCCATTTTCTTTAGGACCTAATTCTGATTGATAAGTTTCTTTAAATTTGAAAAAATTTTTCTTGGTAGTAGATATATCGTGATCTGGTGCCATTAATTTTTGATGTTCGCCTTCGCGAAACCTCAGTACCGACAGAGTCAAAGATAAGGCTGTATCAAAATCCACCTTAAAATCTTTAACAGCACAATCACTGTCTGGTGATGGTTGTTCATAGAAACGGGCCCCGGGCAATTCCGGACGACTACTATCTCCATGAAAAACTTCTTCTGGCAGCTTTATTTTTGATTGATGTAAAGCCACTATACCAGGATTTATGCCGCCAACTTCAAAATGGCAACTCTTGAGTCTCAAAACTAATGTAGCTGCATTGTTTTCCAGGGAATGACGTACCAGGTAGTAATCTCCAACCATGACTGGCTTCAATTCTTCTATTGGCATACCCTCAGAATCATTTATGTGAGTATATTCATCGTAGGAAAATCCAAAAGCGTGAGCAAATGCTATGGCATGGGGTGGAAAGATAATTGAACCTGTATCGAGGGTCAGAGGCTTTCCATTTGAATCTTCTAAAGCAAGTTTGTTTAATGTATCTCTCATTAATGGCCCAAATATTAGTTCTCTTTCTAACGGATGCATTGCTTTAGCTAACAAAATCAAATCGTTAATATTCGTAACTTTAAGCTCCGGTACTTTCTGATTGAATATTTCCAGTAGTGTTTTTGAACCTAGAAATTTACTCATTTTATCTATGGCATCAGGCTCTTGTGTATAACAGAGAGTATGAATAAAACCTTGAAAAAAACAGTTAGCTCCGGCGCCAGTTGTGAATGCAGTATTTTTCAGTGATTCCAGTAAATCTTTTTCAATCATTAAATTTCTCTTTTTTCAATAACATAAATTATTGGGAATGAAGCTTGGCTTATTTTAATTATAGACAAAATTAGATTGAACTTGTCCGGTAGTTTATGAGCATTGGATTTATAGAGCATTCCTATTGGCCCAGCATGGCTTGCGCATGCGTTCTTAATTCACCATTGGGAGCAACATATCTATATAAGGTAGCCCTGGTGACTCCCAATTCCTTGCAAAGTTCGCTGACAACAGTATCTTTGTTACTCATTGCTGCCTGTGCCAATCTAATCTGCGCCTTTGTAAGGGCAAATTTACGGCCACCTTTTTTCCCTCTGGCACGCGCAGATTCCAGACCCGCCTTGGTCCGTTCAATAATAAGATCACGTTCAAACTCAGCCAGGACTGCAAAAAAACCAAAAACTAGTTTGCCTGTTGGCGTTGTTGTGTCAATATCAGCACCTTTTCCTGTCAAAACCTTCAGGCCGATATTTTTATCGGTAAGTTTCTGTACGGTATTGACGAGATGCTGCAGGCTGCGTCCCAATCTGTCCAGTTTCCAGACTACAAGAATATCGCCATCACGAAGTGCTTTCAGACAGGATTCAAGGCCAGGACGCTTCATATCTTTTCCTGAGGCAAAATCCTGATAGACATCGTCCCTTAAGACACCCGCCCGAACAAGCGCATCCATTTGCAAATCCAGAGATTGAGAGCCATCTGATTTTGAAACACGCGCATAACCGACTAACACGGGTGTATCTTAAACGTTCGTTTGTGAAGCATATCTATTGCCTGTTTAAAAGTATCCATTTAGTGTATCATAATCCGTCACTTTAATTATGTAAAGTATACCTGCAAGGATTTAGAATATTTTACACATATAGAAGCAAAAAATGTCCTCAATTGAAAGAACAGCCTACCCCCGTTATCCCGCGCGTAGAAAAATAAAACAAAAAGAGCTTTGTCAATATACTTTGACCCACGACGAAATAGATCTTATGAAAACCATGGCAAATACATCCCATTCTCATTTGAATTTTGCTATTCAACTTAAAACATTTCAGAGGCTTGGTTATTTTATAAGTATCGATGAGGTACCTGATGAAATAGTGCATCATATTAGGCTGTCTCTAAAATTACATCATCGATTAAAAATTGGCTATCAATCAAACACCACACTTTATTCTCACAGAACTAAAATTCGTCAACATATGAAAGTTAAGCGTTGGGGATCAGAAAATATTGATGGGCAACAAGTACATGCTGGGATGAAGTTGGCAGTTAAATATGCTTATGAAACCTCTCATACCATGAATAACATTCCGGATATTATTAATGCCGTTATAGAGCATCTATTACAATCAAATTTTGAGTTGCCCGTTTTTAACACGCTTGATCGTTTGGTCAGGCATTCAAGGCATGCTGTAAATAATAAATTATTTCGCCAGGCTTTTCATAAACTATCGGAAAATCAGATATCCCAGCTAAATGACTTGTTAAAACCTGCGGAGAATGGCAAGCGTTCATTATTTAATAAGTTAAAAGAATTTCCTAAACGACCGAGTATAAAAAAGTTTCAAAAGTTTCTGGAGCACTTTCATTGGCTGGAATCATTCAATAATATTCTTGAATGCCTGCATATTATATCGAAGGTTAAAATTGAACAATTTGCAGAAGAAGCAAAAAATATGAGCGCGGATGAATTTGCCGATCTATCAGAGGCAAAACGATATACACTAATTACTTCTCTTATCTACACGTCACAAATTGATGCTAAAGACGCACTTTCACTGATGCTTTGTAGGCTGATTGCCATTGCTCATAAGCAATCGCACGTTAAGTTGGAAAACAAACTTAAAGGTAGTCAAGAAGATTCCTGTGATGTAGCCGAATTATTAAAAAAAATAGCATTAGACAGAATGCTGACTGCAAACTACTGTAAATTTGCAAAAATGGTTATTGAAAACCTTAACATTGCAGGTGGTTGTGAAGCGGTGGCTAATAAATGTGAAGATATCTTAATTAGCCATGGTAAGGAGCATCGTATATTTTTATCGGAAATGGTTCACAAAAGACGCCCTATATTTATTAAGTTGTTGAAGTCATTAAAAATCAATAGCTCGACACAAGATGATAACTTGGTTATGGCGATTAATTTTGTTCTTGAAAATGAATCACGAAAATCAGAGCTAATTGATAATAATATTGATTTATCCTTTGCCACAGATTTTTGGAAGCGTAGGATAATTAAGACGATCAAGGGAAAAACGAAATTAAATCGTAAGGAATTGGAAACTTGTATCTTTGAATTTGCAGTGAAAGGATTAAATTCGGGTGATCTACATGTCAAAGGTGCACAAAATTATGATGATTATCGCGCAAGTTTAATGCCTTGGGATGAGTGCAAACAATATTTAGATGGCTTTTGTCAAGAAATAGGAATAGCCAATAATGCCAAAGACATGATCAAGAATTTGAGAGAAATGTTAACAGATAAAGCTAAATATGTTGATGATAATTATCATGAAATACCGGATTTTGTAATTAATGAAGAAGATGGGCGACCTGTACTCAAGAAATACGATGCCAAACCCAAAAGTGAAAGTGCTGAGAAATTGGAAAATCTTATACGTTCAAGAATGCCGGAAAGAACCCTTTTGGATATTTTATCTAATGCCCAACATTATATTGGATGGGCTGATGAGTTTGGTCTGATTTCTGGAACCGATAGTAAATTAGATAACCCTATTGAAAAATATATACTAACCACTTTTGGTTATGGTACAGGGCTTGGACCAAAGCAAACGGCTAAACATGTAAGAACGGATATTGAACCTCGCACGTTATCTCGACTAAATAAGAAACATATTTCCATTAAAAAGCTCAATCAAGCCATGACCAAGATAATTAATTGTGCAAACGATTTTCCTTTGCTTACGGCATGGGGCGATGGTGAACGATGTGCTGTTGATGGAACTTTTGAAGACATCAATGACAATAACCTAATTGCTGAACAACATGTACGATATGGAAAAAAAGGCGGCGTGGCCTATCACCATGTAGCAGATAATTATATCGCCATTTTTTCCACTTTTATTCAATGTGGCGTATGGGAGGCTATTAATATTATTGATGGACTCTTAAAAAATGCTTCTGAAATTCAACCAAAAATTGTTCATTCAGATACTCAAGGACAATCTTTACCAGTATTTGCTTTTTCCTATTTGCTGGGCATTAAATTAATGCCCAGAATTCGAAATTGGAAAGATCTAAATATGTATAAACCTTATAAAAAAACAAAGTACAAAAATATAGATAAATTATTTTGTGATACTGGGATTAATTGGGAATTATTAGAAACGCACTGGGAAGATCTGATGCAGGTTATTATTTCCGTAAAACAGGGCAGAGTTTCTTCGACTTTTATATTGAGCAAACTTAACTCATACAATAATCAAAATAAGCTTTATAAAGCTTTTCATGAATTAGGGAAAGTGATCAGAACTACCTTTTTATTAGAATATATCGCCGATAAAGAACTTAGACAGATCATCACTGCGACCACAAACAAAGTCGAGTCTTATAATGGTTTATCTGATTGGATAAGATTCGGTTCCAGCCAGCTTGTAGCCAGCAATGATCCTGATGAAATGGAAAAATCAATTAAGTACAATACGTTGATTGCAAACTGTATTATGTTACAAAATGTTGTTGATATAACTGATATTTGCCACGAGCTGCAAGAAGAAGGGTATAAAATAACCAAAGACGATGTGAGTTATATGAGTCCTTATATGACTGAACATCTTAAACGATTTGGAGAGTATGTTTTAGATTTGAATAAAATGCCCAGAAACCTAGGGCTGACAAGGGCTAAAGTACCATTTTGAAAATCAAACTGGTCAAAATTACAGGTATCCTGACTCGGGGCGATCTTGGTGTACCGTTTCGACATCATTTCCTTCTTGGGATACAACCGGTTCACAAATAGGAACTTGATGCAAATATAAATGCTTCTGAAAATCAATGGCACTCAAAAGTTCATGAGCTTTTCGTATTTTTTCATGCGTCATGCGAAGGTAAAAGCCTTGGTTCTTAGATTCAAATCGATAAACACAGTTAATTTGATTATTGATAAGCTTAAGATGGGTAGGGTTTTTTACCCACTTATTAGCAGCACGATTCGCAGTTTCATCCGTAATTTTTTTTAATGTGGTCTCCCAAATCATTCTTGAATACTCTTGTTTTTCAAATAATCAGCCCTAGATAATCGATAAAGCACATGCCGTTTCAAGGGACTGTTTTGCTCCAATTTGGGATGGTCAAAATCATCCTTTGGGTTATGTTGTAAACCAATTTTTTCCATAACACGTTTCGAAGCTAGATTATTTACTGCTGTAAATGAAACTACTTCGGGAAGATTTAAAGAGGTAAATGCATAATGCAAAACCGCTTTTGCTCCCTCCGTAGCATAACCCTGATTCCAATGCGTTGAGGAAAGTCTCCAGCCAATTTCAACAGCGGGGGTAAAGTGTGCTTCAAAAGAAGGTGTCATTAATCCTAAAAATCCTATCATTTCCCCAGTATTTTTTAGTTCAACAGCATACAAAGAAAATCCCTTCTCTTTATAATGTGCAATAATCCGCTCAATGCCTGCTTTTGTAGCACTCCTGTTCCCTATTCCTGGTAAAAATTGGCATACCTTTTTATCTTGATCAATAAGTGACATAGGATCAAGATCAGCTTCTCTCCAAGTACGTAAAATCAGACGGGAAGTTTCAAGAATATTCATAGGAGCCTCTATAAGAAAGCATATTTATCATGAGTAGGTAATTAGCGTCTTCACTGTATTGCGTGGGAAGAAAACCAGCCTTTTGATAGCACGCAATGGCTTGCTCATTTCCAATTTGTGGATCAACCACAACGGCTTTAAATTTGTAGAGTTGTTCGGCAATAAAACGCCTTATAATTTGTCTGCCCAACCCTACTCCACGAAACGATGGCTCTGCAATAAAAAGGTCGATACCAGCCAATTGTTCAGGTGTTGCCTCGTCAAACAAGGAAGCATTATTTCCTGAAATTCCTTCGGGTAAATGGTCGGAAAGACAGTAATATTGAATAAAACCAATTGGTTTTTGATTCAAATAAATAATAAAACTTGGAACTGGATCAATGCCTTCAATTCTGGGCAAGTACTTAGTAACAATATCTTCTAAAGAAAACTGCTGATTTCGTGCATAACCTTGTTTCACCGTAGGCTCTGCAAACCATTGGGTCATTAAGTTCAAATCTCTTTGGCTCAATGGTTTAAATTCCAGATTCTGATTTTTACTGCCATAAATTAAGGAAGTCCAATCCAAAATACGACGCGCTGACTCCTCTGCTGAAAGGAGGCTCACATCTAGAGTCATTTCATACGGCTCTTTGCTAAAATAAACGTCTTCTTCAAACAGTCTTTTTGTAATGAGTGCCTCATCCTGTGTTTTAAAATAGCCTTTTCGATCTGAATATTTTAAACGTTTAACAAGCTCTGCATCATTACAAATCAATCGGATAGGAACAAACATAGCTTCCCGTTTTTGAGCAACGGTTTGTACTTGATTAAAAAACTCCTGATGCCAAGAATTATTTGCTAAGAGCTCATAGGTAATAACAAAGCTCATTTCTTTAGAACAAACCTCAATCATAGTGTCAAAAATAACATCACGGGCCTTGTTAAGCGCTGCCCATCCTTTATCATCAAGAGACCAAAATACTTGAGCATCGTTACCTAGAAGTTTTAGAACCGGATCGATCCAAGCATGGTGATGCGCTAATCGAAACTGAGAAGCCAGTGTTGTAATTGCCTCGCCTATGGTTTTTTTACCGGTACCTGCAATACCCATCAAGAGTATCATCATATTCGTCGGCATCATTTATTAAAATCCTGTCACAATACTGTACTCTTCTTTATGTGTAAGCACACGCATCAAGTGCGCCACATCATATGGACTACGCAGCTCAATGAATTTCACTTTTGGATATTGGTTCTTTAAAGCATTTAATAAGGGGTTAATCCGTTGTTCATAGTTCCACATATAACTTAATAGCGACCATCGTACCGTTTCATTGCAACCAGCGGCTCTATCATCGATTTCTGAAGCCTTATAAAACAAGCGCTTAAACACCCGCCAATAACATAGCCATTTGGGTAAATTAAAGTACAAGCACATGTCGGCTTCGCGATAACGCATCTCAAATGATCGACTGGAATTACCATCAATAATCCAGCAAGGCTTGGCAACTAATTCTTTTTGGAGTGACAAAAAATCCTCATATTCTCGTGGCACCCAGTCGGCAATAAAAAAATATTTATCTAAATGGAACAATGGAATATTTAGACTCTTTTGCAACATAACAGAAAAAGTGGACTTGCCACTTCCTGGTCTACCAATAATCATGATGCGTTGTAAGTTTATCATTTCATTCAGAGTGTAATTTACAGTTTTCTTTTCTTATAGATGCAAATGATTGTTGTATTCATCCGCTACACTATCTAAAATTTTAAGTAGTCTGTTCTTCACTTAACTGTTTAAGTACGGTTTTTATCGTAGCATGGGAAAAACATCGGCCACTTAAGAAACGAGCCAATTTTGTATTTATCGCCTCATCTGTATCATTTTTAAATCCACGCATTTTTTTCCGAGCTTCATCCAGGGCGCGAACTTCTTCCAGTTCAATATGTTCTAAGATTTGCTCAATCACCTCTTCTTTAACGCCCTTTTGTTTTAATATTTGTTGAATAAAACGGTTTCCTTTATGGATATAACGGGCACTTAATGATTCAGCCAAACGATTATCATTAATTAAATGTAATTCCCGAAGGCGAACTATGGTTGCATGAATCTGAGCATCTAACTCGGGCACATGCGAAAAATCCCTCTCTAATTGCCTTATGAGCTCTTTTTCACTGCAATAATGATTAAAAAGATATTTTATTGCTGAATCGATGAGTGTATTCATACTAAAGCTCTACCATAAACCACAATTTTATTTTTGCTTTTGCCAAGACAGCCTGATTTATTTAGAATACCATTATAACAGGAAAATATTGAGTCTTTTATGCCAAAAGAAGGAAAGGCCAGAGTCTTAAGTGAAGCGGAGTTTAAGCGACTGCTTATTGTTGCCAAAGATGGGCAATTCGCTATAAGAAATAGTGCCCTTGTGTATTGTTCTTTTGGACTTGGATTGCGAGTGAAAGAAATCGCCTCTCTCACTATTGCAGATGTAGCCGATTACAACTATCAATTACTTGAAGAGATTTGTTTGAAGCGCTCAATGACCAAAGGTGAAAAACAACGTTACGCTTATCTTGCCAATGAAAAAATCCGCAAAGCACTCCAAGCTCATCTCGATACCCTAAAACCTGTTGCACGAGACAAACCCTTATTTCAGACCCAACGTAAAAGTCGCTTTACACCCAATAGTTTGCAAAAATGGTTCAAGTCACTCTATGATAAGGCAGGAATTATTGGAGCAAGTTCTCATTCTGGTAGACGTACTTTCATTACCCGCTTAATTGAGCAAGGCGCTGATATTAAAGCAGTCTCTCGCCTTGCAGGTCATGCCAACATTGTCACCACCGCAATTTATGTTGAAGACAACCCTGATCGCCTGAAACGTATTGCTAACTTGGCTACATTCTAAATGACACCATGGTTTATTACTTTACCTTGGTTACACTATTTGGATTTTACCTACAATGAAGTCTACCATGAGGCACGCTTTGAAAAAGACAAACGCTATTATGTACTTCGTTTAGAGAAAGATTTACTAGATGATTGGACAATCACCGCTATTAACGGACGAATAAAATCCAAGTTGGGACAAAGAAGAATATTGGCTTTTTCAACGTACACAAATGCTTTTGCTCAATTCTTAATCATGATAAAAATCCGTTATCAGCATAATTATCGACTTAAAATTTTGTATAGTGAAAATATTTTTTCCCTTCACAATCTGCTGTTTCTTTTAGTATCACAAAAATATGCTAATAAAACCCATGCCAAAAGCAAGAGAAAACCAAGATCCGAGTTGAGTCAAAATAATTGTTCCACGACTGTTCAAAACAACTTATCTCATACAAAAGCATTCCAACTTGACTTATTTTTTTAATTTCTAAAAAGAAAAGTGATCATTAAATAATCAGACAGATTTAAGAGCGCTTTAATAGTGATTAGAAAGAAGCTGAGCTCTTGCCACACTTTACCATTCGCCGTAGTCCAATCGTCTCTTGAAGGTAAAATTTGGAGGTCATTTTTTTCCAGTATACCAGTAAAATTATAACTACAGACTCGAGGGCAAACATCTTCTAATTTTTCCACATAGTTATCCACTAATTTTGTGAATAAAAAAATAGCCCTACCCTTCCACCTTAAGATGGGCCATTAACCAATCTGCTTCCTCTAAAGAG
Source organism: Pseudomonadota bacterium (assembly GCA_020161725.1). Taxonomy (GTDB): domain Bacteria; phylum Pseudomonadota; class Gammaproteobacteria; order Legionellales; family Legionellaceae; genus Tatlockia. Next base: position 24,977 of record JAIUOG010000006.1, on the reverse strand, counting down.
TCAAAACTTATCACCACCCTACCTTTTCCTCCATCATTAAAATGCATGTTAACTTTGGATGAAAGTTTTTTCGATAATTGTGCCATCCAATCTTTCGTTTTTTGTTCAAATTGGGGATCTAGAAAAAACTCTTGTTTATCTTCTGGCATATTTAAGCGCCGAACCAATTTTTCAGTTTCCCTAACGGATAAAGACTTATTGATAATTATTTTTGCTGTTTCTGCTTGTTGTATGCTCGACAAACTTAATAAAGCTCTGGCATGCCCCATTTCTAGTAATCCCATTTTTAACATTTCTTTTACTTCATCCGTGAGAGTAAGCAATCTAAGAAGATTAGTAACTGTTGTTCGCGATCTACCTAAAGTTTCAGCAACTTCACCATGCGTCATGTAACACTCTTCTATTAACCGCTGTATAGCTTGTGCTTCTTCCAATGGGTTTAAATCTTCTCTTTGAATGTTTTCAATTAAAGAAACTGCCATCCCGTTTGCTTTATTATATTTTCTGATGATTGCAGGGATTTTTTCTAATCCTACTATTTTAGCTGCACGCCAACGCCGTTCACCCGCAATAATTTGATATTCATTCCTATTATGATCTCTTTCTTTGACAAGAATAGGCTGTATAATCCCATGCTGTCGAATTGACGAGGCCAGTTCTTCTAGTGAAGCATCGCTAAAAAACTTTCTAGCCTGATTTTGATCTGGATAAATTTTTGATAAACACAGATCAATTGCTTCCAAGGATTGTATGTCATTTTTTAGATTAATTGGTTCAAAGGCAGGAAATTTCATATTAAACCGCCTCCATTTTAATTGGCTTCTCTAAATAATGTTGCTTTAATTTTTCTCGGGTTTCCAGAACAAATTTCTGCATGTTTTTAACATGCTCTTGATTATCTCCAGCTTTAGTATAACCTGATAGTTTTTCCCAATGATTAAGCTCTGCCTGTAAAGCGAATAATTTCTTTTCCCACTCAATTTGTTCATTAGATTCTTTTTCTTGAGAACCGTCTGGCTTAGATTCTTCCTTGAATTTATAATCATATTTTAAAGCACTAATAAAATATGGAATTGGATAAAAACCTGTGCGCTCTTTTTTTGCATATTTCTTGGTATAGTTAATCTTCTCTTGAATATATTCTTCTGAGTAGTTATTTATAATATTTTCTAATATAGACTCATTTAATATACCAAAAGTTACTTTTATTTCTTTATGCATCTTCTCATTTTCATAATCAATACAGCTGACTTCTGATTTTATTGTATTTTTTTTATTCTGGACTAACACCTCAAATCCAGTAATTTTTCTACCAACTCTTATTGGATCCAAACTAACAGCAAAATTAGCTCGATCATTAACCTCTTCTAATGAAGGCGAAATGACATTTCTTGTAAGTTCCCGCATACTTGGATATTTATCTTCAGGAACTCCTAAAATTTTTCTAAATGTATCTAACGAAATAATTTTATTTTTTTGTAAGTTAATAAACCGTGTACTATTTTCATAAAGAGCATGACCATATTTCGATTCAAATTCAGATTGCAGATCAATGTCAATAGTACCGTATATAGATGGATTAACTAGTAAATCAAGCATGATTTTATGAAAAGAAAAATTGATGGTATTATCCTGATAGAACGTAGGTGCTCCATGTAAAACTCGTAAATTTAAAAAAGAGATATCTGTAGGTACCTTATCTTTCAATAAATTCCATTCTATTTTTAATGATGCCAACCCATCAATGGACTCTTTTAGATATTGGGTATTATTACTATTGAACTTAACTGCTTTTAACAGCATAGAAAAAGGCATATTGCATTCGACAGCGACCGAATTTTGATGGTTATTTATGCGGCCATCTCCTTTTATTGCTTCATACAAAAGCACATTGACAATTTTCCGTTGCAATACACTCATTAAAGAGTATGCATGAATAATTGTTACATGTTTACGTATTGTTTTTTCAGCGAACATTACCCATTCCGTTTGGCCTTTTTTCTTATTTTTTCCTCATCATTCTACTCAAAATAGCAGCGCGTATTATGGCAGTTTGAGGGCCTCTTATATCAGGATATTCCTTTACAACTTCATTTCTCATATCAGAAAAAAAACATCGTTGCTTAAATGTCATATAAATTTTATCAAATACAAAATTTTCACTATTCCCTTCTGCATTGAGTACCATTTCTTTGTAATCAGGATTTTCCTTTAACATTATGATGGCTTCGTTTACCCAATCAGTTTTCTTTTTTAAATTATATTTTTCAGAATTTAACAGAATTTCTCTGAGTGACTCTTTAATTTCTTTATTAATAGTAAATGTAATAATTTTCTTATCGTCTTCATTATTATTGAGTTTCAGTTTATTCATTTTAATCACACTTCCTGAGCAATTAGAGGAATTATTTTTTTAAAGCACTCCTCAACTGATTTACCATTATTCCATTGGACATTATTGCTTAACATATTCATTTGCTCGACGATGCTCTCGTGTAGAATGTTGCTTGAAACTAAGGCATCAAAGATAATTTTGGCAATATTGGGTTTTACCTTACCTAAACTAACATTTAATTGTTTACGTCCTCTTATTTCTTTTTTTGTAACTAACGAAAATTCAAGTTCTTTTTTTAGCTTAACAATTGCATCAAAGGATAGATTTTCTATGGCTGCCTTTAAGAGAACTTGTTGATGTTCTGCGTTTTCAACTGAAATAATTAATTCAATTAATTTTACATTCTCTATTTTTCCTTCAGCAATCGCCTGCTTTATCTCTGGACTAGCTTGCAAAATCAGGATATATCTTCGAGATTGTGTTATAGACATTCCCGTTAAATCACTTAATACTTTTGATGTTATTTTCTCGCTATCACTTTTTTCTTTATTTTCGTTTAAATACTCTTTAACAATAGCCTCAATACTCGCAACTCTTTCAGCCAGAGATAAGTCAACACGCTCATTATTCTCAATCCACTGTAGAACTCTTAACTTTGTACCAACAGGTCGTTGACTTGCAATTCTTGCTATAATTTCCTTTTTACCAGCAATCGCTGAGGCCAAGGTTCTACGTTCACCAGCGATTAAACGACATTTGTTCCCAAACCTGTATACAAATATGGGGTTAATTAACTGATCATCTAGTATAGTTTTTGCTAATGATTCAAGTGACTTCCAATCATTTTTCTTTTTTGCATAGTCAGGATCAGAAGGATCTATTCCATTCATAGCATCATGAAGAGTGAGTGCTAGTTCACGATTGTTTTCTGGATCAAGTTCTATTTTATCTAAGGATAATACTTCTATTGACAGTTCCCCGGCATAATCATTGGCAATCGCCAGTGTTCTTGATATGGCTTCCTTTGTCTCTCCGGTTTTGACTGGATTTAGTTTGAATTTACTAACCATAAGAAGCCTCCTTTTCTTCTATTTTGTTGTATACATTATGAAATACCCTGTCATATACATAAGAACACCATTTTTCACTCTCAATTCTAGCTAGATGTGTTTGCGGTAGGTTAAATACACAATTAGGTTTTGCATCTTCTACTACTAATTCTGAATAAATAGTTCTTTGGGCGATCGGAGGTAACAACCATTCTTCTGATTTCTCTATCGAACGCAAGTCATTAAGGAACTTAGTATGTACTGCTGTTTTACGAACTTGGTTAGGTAAAATTCCCGCTATTTTGATTGTGTCATCTTTTACTCTTCTAAGTTGCTCTTGTGAAATTGCTTGGATCATACCTATGGTTCCATTAATACCATATTGTTCTAGTTCAGTTGGCAATAGTCCATGAGTTGCTGCTCGCAACCCTGCCATTGTTAGTGGGCCAAACTGTGGATTCGTATCAATAATAACAAATTGGTAATCACTGTGGGTTGACAGCATTTCGGTAAATTCTTTAAGACGATTTATAACTTTTTCTTTTACATCAACTTTTAGAACACGTTGTGCATCTTCCAGTAATGAAGCAAAAGAAGGAAAACAATGTAAATTGTCAACCCATGTTGGATATGGATAAATAGATTTACCTATGAATATATCTGCAATACTACTAACACCATCCCAATGCGGATCATCTTCTGGTAAGTTATTCGGATCCCACTCTGGATGTGCTTTTGGCATGTAGCCAGTTGGGTGAGCTGGATCTCTTGTAGTTGGAATTAAGCTAGATGAAGAGTTGCCTTGCGGGTCTAAATCAATAAATGCCCCTTTCATGTTTTTACATTTAGCTAGATATTGTGCAAGAGTGAGAGCAATAGTTGATTTGCCAATCCCTCCTTTGTTCCCGGCTGTTGTAATTACTTTCATCCATCCCCCTTTTACAATAAGGTGCTCTGTACTATTTGTTTTAGACTAACTTTATTGAAATGAATTTGCAAGCGGTAATTTGTACTATTATTTAAATTTTTAAAAAAGAAAATATATATCTTTTTTCTTCTATTCATAGGTTCATTAAATGAAATCACAATAACTTATTGATTTTAAAGTATTTAAGAAATGATTATTGTGTATTTATTTGGGAATGATTGTGTAGGTTTATGAGTTTTTCTGTGTAGTAATATGGGGATTAATTGGTCTTAAAATTTTATGTGTAGTTTTATGGGGTGTTATGGTGTAGTTATATGGTTATGGTGTAGCTTTATGGGATGCGCTTTTAACTTTTATCCATACTTCCTAATACCAATACCGGAAACTGCTGGGGGATACTGGATTTTTGGCGGCTAGATTTTTACCCTAGGAGCTTTAAAATTTTGATTGGCAACTCGTATTGCGAATTTTGTCAAAAAATATTCTGAAGTTTCTTTGGGTTTATTTGTTATTTGTATTCACTGCCCTACTCTGAAATAGGATGTGATTATCTTGATAGCTGAGCAATATTGTCAAAGTTACATGAAACTATACTTTTTGAATTTTGACGAATAATTTATTGATGGATTTTGATAATATGCTAAATTCAGGAATGGATATAAGATAATGTTATTTTTTTATGCTTTAGATATCATTTTTAATTTTAAAATGAATAACTTTATTTACAATTAAAGAATTATACTGTTTGCGCACTTACGTCAGTGTATATGATTAATTCATGTTAAGAGTATTGGTTATTAAGCAATATTTGTTAGTAATATTGGCCTACGTATAGAGGTAATCTGTTGTATCTGTCTTTACCCATAGTGAAGAATATATTGTTTGGCGGGTATTGATCGGTAGTGGCGGGGCTGAGATTGGTTCTTCTACTTAGTGCACAAATCCCTTTTTTTATAACTATGCGTTTTATTATCAAGATAAATGGCTGTATCGTTTAATATTTTTCAGTAACCTATTTAACAATAGCCCTATTTCTTTTACGGTATTTTATTAACTCATTATTTTGATGGAATAGATTCATGTCTCTAATAAATTTATTCCTAATTTAAACAAGCTTTTTAAATGTTAAAACAATAACTGTACTAGGTGGATAGAGAATCAATTATTTGAAAAGTTAATTAATAGGGTTCCATCCTGATTTTATGATGGGGTTAATTATCTTTAGGGTGATGTTTTTTTGTTTTAGGTCGTTTAAATTTTATTAAATTTAATCCAGATCTGTTTTTAAATGGCACTTTAAATTTCACGGGACCACTGCCATGGATTATCGATTTAATAAATTGTCCCCGGGGGATAATTTAGCTAACTCATTGATTATTAATAATAAAAATATAATATATTCTGTAAATCACGGTTATGGATGGTGTAGATTTATGAGGAAGAAAATTAACAAGGAAGGATTCTAACTTAATCGCAAAAAGATAAACCACTATAACTTAAGTGATTAAATACGAAATTGGGGAGGAAAAAATTTGAAGAATCATTTATTATACAAAGCGACATCCATGTTAAGTATTTTTTCGTAACAGCCAATACATTATAATTAAAGGTCTGGAATATTGGCGACTTATCATGGGTGATGCAATTGTGGCTGTAATGTAGAGGAATTATTATATGACTATTATTGATGCAAGACCTACCTGTTTTTATCATCCGATAAAAGTCATTTTTTTAGATGATAACCGAGCATTTTTGGATGCGTTAGATTTAGAATTTGGCGAAAAGCTTAATATACTAACACTTACAAGCTCAGATATGGCTTTTCATCTTATTGATAACGATAGTCAAGATGTCACCCAATCAATTTTCAAATTAATGAATGATGTTAATTTAGATACTACTAATGATCGATTTATTGGCTTTGATGTTAGTAAAATGTTAAATCTGATTTATAGTAAAGCAAGGTTTGAGCATGCACCATTGTTAGTTGTGGACTATCAAATGCCCGCTATTAACGGAATTGAATTTTGCAAAAAAATTAAAGAGAAAAAAATATTTAAAATTATGCTAACGGCTGAAGCAGATAAAGATACTGCGATAAAAGCTTTCAATAACGGTTTAATTGATAAATTTATACTCAAGACAAGTGAAAATCTATATCCAGAAATTACATTAGCTGTGGATGACCTAACTAAGCGCTATTTCAGAGAGTTAACAAAAAATATAGTTAATGCGTATGAAAACTCCATTAATGATTTATTTGATAATGAATTATATCAACAATTATTTGCTAGTGTTCTAATACAAGCACAGGCTGTTGAGTATTATCTAGTTGATAACTCAGGTAGTTTTTTATTTCTTGATAAAGACGCCAAACCTACATGGCTTATCATTAGACATGCAAAAGAGCTATCTGAGCAATTAGATTTAATGCAGGGATATGAGCTACCTGAACAAACTGTGGCTGCTGTTGTAAAAAAAGAGAAAATATTGTTCTTGTTATCAGAAAAAGAATATAAAAAACCAATAGCTGAGTGGATTAACTATTTATTTGATGCGCAAAAGCTAGATAACAATTACTACTATAGTATTACCAAAGATCATTTAACTGATTCTATAGATTGGGGAAGGGTGGTTTCATATTCCTCATATCTAGCAGAGAGATAATTTGTCACAATTATTCATTAAAAAGAGATAGAAAATAATTTTCAATCTTTGAAGTCTGCTCACGTATAGCGCTCATGGAATATAAAAATTTTTCCATCTGCTTTTGGTTAATATCAACGGTATCCATTGACTGTGAAATTGTATTCATGAAACTCGAAGCAGATTTTGTCATGTTGTTGATGATAACAATTGAGTTTAAAAAATCGTGTTTTAATTTATCTTTATCCGTAGAGTTCATGTTAAATTCCCGTGTGCAAATTGAAAAGGTGGTTCTTTACCAACAATTGTTTTAATCCATGGCACTTGGCGAAATCGATCTCGCGAATGGCCAGTGGCAAGATGAACGTCAATAAACCCCTTATCAAAAAGGAGTTTTGCGCAATCCTCGCCTCTAACATTGTTTCCTAGATCTGAATCAATATAAATAAGAGTATTCTTACAATAATTATTTATTTCATTTACGAACTCATCAAATGACGAATAGGTTGAAATACTTTGTCCAGCCTCTTCAGCCGCAAAGATCCAAGTCATTCGCATCATTTCATCATCATCAATAAAAACCACCGTATTTATAAGTTCTTTCTCTGGAGTCTCAATAATTTTAATATAAGGTACATAAGATTTTGGTATGATTTTAACGCCAATATTTTCACATCGATTTCGTATAGCAATATCTTCAAAGCAACTTGTAACTAAAATAGCTTTACCATTTAAATTAAGCTCTTCAATCACATCTAAACCATTTTTAACATCAGCGAGCAACTCATAATCCACTAAATATAATATTGGAGTTTCTGGATCAACTTTATACTGACCTAAGTCGATCGCGTTATAAAAATGAAACATTTTAACGTGTGAAATATTTGAAAACCGTTCATTCCATGCGTCATGGATGGATATATCGTCATCTAATACGACAATATTAGTACCATACCTAATATTCATTGAGTCACAGAACCAACTAGGGGGGTTAGACCGAATTAGAGTGATATGAATTTTTGTCCCAACTTTTTCTTCAGAGTGAATATACATTGAACCATTGATCTGCTCTAAATATTGTTTAGCATAAGATAAACCAAAACCAGCACCAGTTTTCTTATTAAAGCTAAATCCTTGCTCTGTAACCTTTGGCAAGATATCGGGAGGAATGCCGCAGCCATTATCTTCAATAATAATTTCGACATGCGTAGTATTGCATGTTAGAGAGATAATAATAGAGCCATTAGAATTAACTGCCTCAATACCATTATTAATGAGATTGGATAGAACGCGCTTAAAAGAATCAGGGTGTATCTTAGAAAAACAATTATATGAGTGGTCAGACCCAAGTAAGTTGATTTGGATTTTGGTTGCGTAATATTCATATCTTTTTTCTGCAACGATATTATCTAAAACTACAAATATTAATTCTGGAGAATTATTCATATATATTTCGCTACTTTTACAGTCAAGCAAATTATTTTTTGATTGTAAGAGTAGGTTATTAGCAATATCATTGATTCTTTTAGCTGCATTTCTGATCATAATGCGTTTATTTTCAGGAATCGATGTTACATCAGATACTGCGGTGTTTATTGCCGCTAATGGTGATCGGATATCGTGAGCAACAAGCTCAGCAATATTTTTTCTTACCTCGTAATAGGCTTTTTCTTTCTGTAAATTGATTATTTCTCGATGTTCATCAATAAATTTATTAGCAATTTGTCTATATTCATTAATTTCAACTTTTGCAAAATCAACAGCATTATTAGTTTGATGTGATGAAATAAAATCAAGCAAGTATTCGGTATTGTTTGCTATTTTTTTTCTCATAGAAAGGAATAGAAATAAGAAATTAAAAAGAAATATTCCAAGTACGATCAATAAAATTAACAAAAGACCATAGGACACTGGCAAAGTATAGATAGAATTATATTGCTTACTTGCAACCACCGAGCCCAATATCTTTTCATCATTTTTAATTAATGTTATACCAGAAATTTGCCCATTATCTTTTTTGCATAGAAGGTAATTGCTTTTGCTGTTTTCTTCGCAAGTACCTACATCTTCTATTTTATTTTTTAAAGGAACAAATGTTATTGAGTCTAGTTTGCGTTCATTACCTAAATTGTATAGTACTAAATCGAGAGCATCCTTATTATTAAGCAGCAGATACCTACCAATTTCATCAGTGGTAAATGAGTCATTAATAATTAAATTTCTGGAAAAAACACTCATCTGATTATGAAAATAATCTTTTGCAAGCATGAGTATAAATCCAAAAATAATAAATTGGATTAGAGCAGAATAGGCCATTTTCTTGATAAAAATTGCTTTGATTGAAGAGCTTTTATTTTTCATAAGCATATCCATTGCTATTAACTGATAAAATAACGTAATTGGTCGATCGATGAAATTGACCATTATGTAAATAAGCCCCGGTAATGCCAATATAATCAGTACTTAATATGCTGTTTGTATTGACGATACCGGTTCTATTCAATGCTTTCAAAATAATCTTCATCGAATCATAAGTGTATGCTGCCAATACAGTGGGTTTTTCATGGAATTTTTGAATATAAATATTTTCAAATTTAGTTAAAGCATCATAGGGCTGTATAAAATCCAAATTGCGGATAAAATGAGAGTGAATTACTTTATCATTTAGTCGCATAAAAAATGTTTGACTAACTGAAGAACCAAAGTTTTCTGTGCCAATAAAAACAGTGCTATGGTTATTCATAATATTGGCAATTTTTGCTGATGCTATTGCACCTGACAATAAAAAAACATATTGATATTTTCGTTCATTCAAAAAAAATCTCAATTTTCCCTCTATATCGCTGTCATTTTCTAGAAAATCGAATGTAGAATATTGTACGTGTTCATTTTTTAGAATGCTGGAATACACTTCCTTATACTTTAGCATCTCATCACGGTTAATTTCCGTTATAAGCAACACGTTGTTTATATTTTTATAGCGCTCATGTAAGTAGCTCATCATTTTGTCAGCTTGGTAATTATAGCTTGGCATAAAGATGAAAATATTCTTAGGTAGTTGATCAGAGTTGGTGGTGCTAGCGTAGGAAGTAAAAATAGGTATGGTGTCATTTTTCTGTTCTTTTACAGCTAATAACAAGTCTGATAGATATTCAAACCCAATAATTGCAGAGCAAGAGTCATTTACCATTTGATTATAAATATGCATTGGCTCTAATGGTCTGTTATTATAAAAATAGCTCTTAATCACAACTTTGTTAGAGGGATCATTTTCTTCTTTGGCAAGATATGCTGCATTTAAAAAAGACTGACCATATGATTTTAAATTTTCAACAATCCTACCGGTTAAACATATTTTAATTTTAGATTGTGCGTGAACAACAGTGGATATTAATATAGAAAACAATAAGATGATTGCCTTAGAGCTATTTAATAAATTCATTTAAAAGCTCACTAAAACGATCATTCTCTTCTAGATGTGGGTAGTGAGAAGATTTATTGAAAGTTATAATTTCATGATTGTTCGCCAATGCTATTTGGTGTCCGTTCATGACAAAATCGTGAAAACCATTTATCCATAATTTACGGATTTTAAGCTCATTAATATTAACAGAAAAATTCGCTTCTTTTGAATAAAGATCTTTTCTTACACTGATAAATGTGTTCATATCTAATGGTAAGTTGATGTTTTTTTGGACATTTTGGACCAAATCATAATATTCTAAATTGGCCCAATATAAATAAGGTCTCTCTATATTTTCTTGGAAAACTGGAGTTAATTGTTCTGATAGTTCCCAGATTTTATTAAGGTCAAGATTATTAATTTCATTTAATATTTTGTTATATAGCTCTAAATTACTTTTTTTCAGATAGGATAGGTCTAGCATTAAATTATTCAAACGAGGTGTTAGTATTGATTGAGCGGTAGAAACAAAAACACCAGGGATGGTAGACTCATAACTTTTGTAGTAATCAAAAAGAAGTTTTGCACCATAGCTATGTCCAATCAAAGCATTGATGTTAAGATTAAAATGGTCATCAAGGTATAGAATTATTTTTTGCAAATCATTTATATTATCTTGCTGTAATACTAGCTTTTTAATTTTATTAGATTTACCGCAATTTCGTTGATCATATAGAATAATATTGCACTGCAGAGAATTAAATAAATTATGATGATCAATAAGATACTCTATGGTTCCACAATTGAGACCTGGGCCACCATGAATGAAAAGAGCATAAGGTAGATTGGAGCTTTTAGTAAATCTGACTATATAAAATTCTTGATGTGGCAAAATATCTTTTTTGTAAGCTTTCATTAGTAATTATTTTCTCGAAATATTCTGCGGATCCATACAATTGGGGCAGCAAATTTAATGGCGGTATTTTTTATTTCTTTTTTCACTAATGTAGTTTTTTCATTTAAACAAACTAAGTCATAGCGAGCTGGTTCTTGTCCATGTCTTAAGATCCTGACAAATACTTCATCATTGTCCGCAATAATAATACAATCTTTGCCAATGGCACTCTCAATATTGTTGACTATTATACCGCCAACATAATTCCCAGGGTATAAGAAAGGGATCATGCCATCATCTTTTATAACGGTGTCAATAGAGTGTTGTAGTTCTCTGAATAGGAGTAATTCTTTAGCTATGTGGCTTTCGTCAGCCTCTTGGATATCTAGATCTTTTGTGATTATTGTGGCATTTTTACCAATGCCATGCATTAACCATGATTCTGTGCAATAAATATTTAACTCTTTAGCTCGTTTAACGATTTTTACAGCTCCCTGCTGGGATAAACCTCCTCCCCAGGCCAATTCCCATCCCTTTAATGATTGAGCAGTAAAATTAGAATCGCGACAAAAATCTTCTCGTGTAAAAGACAGGAGATGCTCGCGTATGAATCTTATTCTCTTGCCCCGAGACTCGGGGGATGAAACATTGTCTATTACAGGATTGCTCATATTTAAATAATTCAGTCAGGTGCATGTTTATTCTATGATATACCAAAATGGTTAATAAATCTTCGTAAGAATTTACCAAAAAAATAGTATAAAAAACATCAAAATACAATGCGTCATAGCATATAAGGTGTAACAAATCATTATAAATTTACCTTATTGGTAAAAAAATTATTGTAATTTTTACCATTGAGTGATAGTCTTATCTAAATAAATTAGATAAATAAAAGGATTTGTTGATGAAGTTTGATGTTGAGTTATACATTAATGCTAGGAAACAAATAGAAAAAAAGTTTCAATTATTGCCCTATGGTCCTAGATTAATTATTTATGAGCTATTAAATCTTGCAAATCCTTTTACAGGAATTGTATCTGACATTAGTTATCGTGATCTATCAAGATCCTTAGAGATTAAAACCGCTCCAGGTCGAATCAACAGTGGTGTTCCATCTAAGCAAACCATCAGAAATTTCATAAAGTCTATAGAACATGAGTGTGGTGAATACTTTCAAGTTATAACTGAAGGGCAAAATTTAAAATTTATATTCCCAGAGGTTCCTAAGATCTATGATCAATTGATTAGAAGGAAAGAATTTAACACAGATCTTAATTCACCTAAATCCCTTATAGATTCTGATAGAGAAGGAGATTTAGAGGCAAAATCTAACGTAGAAGTTAACAGAGAAGCTAACACACTAAAGAACTCTGCAAAGAATATTAATATATTTAATATAACTAACTCAAACAAACAAACTGACATTGCGAATAATGATTTTTGTCGCAGAAAAAAACAAATTGATGACAACTTTTACCCAAACGCAAAAACCATCGAAATAGCATTTTCCATGGGGCTAACTAAAGTCACCGATTTTCACGAAATTCAGGCTTTCATCAAACACAACAAGAAGCAAAACACTCAATGGGCGGATTTTAATCCAGTATTCATTAACTGGCTGGAAAGGGATGCCCAATATACTCAAAACAAACAACAAAAGGCACAAGGACAATTAAGGAGTCATTACAATGAGCGTGGTACCAATCAAAGCACTCTTCACCAAACACCACTCCAGAGAGTCAGCGAGCAGCATGGCATTTCAATCGAATCACTCTGGGGCAACTCCGGCGATGAACTCAACTCCGGTGCATTTATCGAAGGAACACTTGTCCAGGCTCTGGATGAGACTGACTGCAATCTACGGACAGCTTTTTATTAGTAAGCATGGGGAAAAGGATACGGGTGTTTGGTTCGCTGCACTTAAAGATTTAACTCCAAAAGCATTAGACAGTGGTGTGGAGCGATTAATGACCATGAGTAAAAGTGATAAGTTTTGTGAATTTCCACCCAACTGCCTTCAGTTTCGTGCTTTGTGCCTTGGTTTCTACAGTGATTTGCGCCTGCCTTCTGCTGCTCAGGCGCATAGAGAGGTTTTAAACAGCGCCTATTCAGCGAACCCAAACTGGAGTCACGCAATTGTTAAATTTACTGCTAAACGATTAGGGGTTAAATTTTTGGAAATTGATAATGAAGGTCATTCTTTTTCGGTATTTAAGGAGGCATATGAACAGGTATGTCATTTAATGAGACAAGGTCACCAGATCCCGGAAATTAAAGAGCAGGTGTTGCTCGCAAAGCCCCAATCAAAAGACATTGCAACAACACATCTTGCAAAAATACGCCAGTTATTGGGGGTTGCATGATGAAACAAATTCCATGTTTAAAACTGTTTACAAAGGAAGAGCTGTACTGTCTTTTAAACGCCTGCTCTGAGTCTTTGGCTCTGGCCTACCAGGAAATTCATGAATGCGATTTATGGCACATTGCGATGGAGGCACGATTGGCATGTGAAGCGCTTCGATTCGAGATTGATTCACAAAAAAAAGAGCATTCAATTCATTAACTAATAAAAGGAACACAGCATGCTAATACTTATACACAGAATCGAAAAAGCATCGAATTAAAGTTGTTGGTTTGGTTTATAACCAGGATATAAAAGGGATCACTAATGAATATAATAAAAACACTCATGCTATCCACAGTGCTAATAGTCATGAATGGGGCTGCTTTTGCTGAGACTGAATCAACGCTGGAAAACAATCGGAAGACTCATCTCTTCTCCTTAACTTATAATAAAATGACTGCTCAGAGAGGAGTCGACACTTTTAACAAGATTCTTAAAGGTGGCGGTCTTTATGCTCTTTTGCTTTCAATGAACACAGAGCTTCCTGATATAGCAAAAACAGCGGAGTTTGTAATGCTATTCAATGAGATTAATTCTACAAACCAAATTCTGTCACGCCTTCTAATGGAAATGCAAAAAAACAATCAATTATTACGCAAGAATACGCCCAATAAAGGAGTTGCTATGGATGGATAAGCAATCCTTTTAAAGCTACAAAAAAATATTATTCATTAAGTAGGAAAGAATAAAAAATGAGCATTAATTTAGTCTCAGGGGATTTCTTTACCCAAAAAAAGGAGATTTATTAAAAATGAAACAAATGAAGCTTAAAAAATCATCAGTATTCCTAAGCACCTTGCTTTTATCGGGAGCCGTGTTTTCGGCCTCTCTGGATAAAGAGGAGTTGGCTTCAGAGTGCCAATTTTTGGGAGCTAGTTTGAGCCAATTGGCAAAAGCCAACCTCAAAGAGTATTGCACAATCGATGTAGGTTATTCAGGAAGCATGGTGGAGCAGTCTGCCTCCTTAATTCGAGGCGAACGCATGGAACTTGCACGGGATAATCTCGATTTTGCGAATAGAACATTAGCACGCGTTGCATCTAATTATAACGATTGTCCTTATTTCTCATCAATGACACGACCTTTTACACAAAAAATCAATCATTTAATTCACGAATTAGATTCACTCAATCAGCGTTCATCAAACTAAAGGAGAGCATTATGAATGTAAGTGCAGTAATCAGAAAGAGCAGTATCAAGCTCTATGAATTTATGAGGTGGTCTCTGCCCTTGCTGGTATTAAGTTGGCTTATTGTTTTATGCCTTACCAATATAGGTCATGCAGAAGGTCAAAATTATTTGAGTGGGGTCAAAAGCGACGTCAGTGCAACCTTCGGTAAGAATTCGGATTTGCCTGGGTATTTGTATGCAGGAGAAACGCTGGTGGCGGGCGTTACCTGGATGAAAACCAAAAGTCCTTGGGTGTTTGTGGGATTGCCTTTACTCATGATCTTCACGCATTGGGGTTTAAGTTATGTCGCATAACTATTCCACATTTATGTTGTCAGAGGAACCACGCATAGCAGGGATTCCTTTGACCACTGGATTACCCGTGTATTTGCTCACGGGTATTGGATTACTAATTGGTTATGCACCGCAGCTTTTTGTGATTGGGGCCGTTTTAAGTTTAATCATGCATGTTCAGTTTGGTGGGCTGCCTTTACGGGTTTTATTAGGCATTATTTATTGGTCCTTACCGCATGCCATGACGACGCTTATTTTTAGGTCATTCCCTAATTCCGCGCATCGAATCTACGTGGGGTGAGTTTATGAATCGTGTATTTCGTGACAATGTGCTTTCAAAAAATAAAGTATTGCTTCATCTGACATTGGCTTGGGCAGTCACATCCACCATTGCGGTGTTCATTTTGGGTGGGCTTTGTGTTCATGTTGTTAATAACAAAGAAACTCATTGGTTGCCCATCTGTACTGAGGATGGTTACTTCTTGAGTAACTCCTCCTTTTCACCTTCTTATATTAAAGACATGACTAAAAAGGTCCTTCAATTACGATTAACCTACAATCCAGACACGGTAGCAGCTCGATTTGCTTCATTAGTCCATTTAATTCCTGCGTCTCATCAAGAGGCATTCAAAACCATTCTGGACTCAGAGTCTTTAGTGGTGAAAGAAAAAAATATTAGTTCCGTGTTTTATGAAAAGAACATTCACATTGATGAATCCACTCTGCAAGCCAAGGTAGATGGAACGTTAAATCGAACCAGTCATGGTCTTGAAGTGAAACCACAAAAGAAAGTGTATTTAGTCCAGTTTGCGCACTTTAACGGGATGATGTGGCCTAAGACTATTAAGGAGATCCGTCAATGAACGCACTTCAAATCCTCGTGTTAAGTAGCGTGTTTGCTACCTCACTGCATGCAGGCAATACGGCAGCCACGCTTAAATTTGAAGAAGGAGAGCGATTTACGCTGTCTTTGTCTTCGCTTAACTTTAATCGCATTGATGTAGAAGGTGAACGAATAGTTAAAGTCAGCTTCCCTGAGCACTCCTTTATTGTAGAGCAAAGCAAAGAATCTGAGAATGATTTAGATGGTGCTGTGGTTTTAAAGCCCTTAGCGCATATTCCGTTAACCGTCTATTTCACAACAAATCTGAATCATCATTTCTCAGCCACTGTATCTCCCACTGAGGATTTAGGTAAGACCATTAAATTGGTATCTAAAAAATTAAAAGGGTTTGATTATGCTAAGGTGCAAGAGCAGAGCCAATACCAACAAAGTGATTTAATGACAGCGCTTATGGAGGGAACCACACCTTCTGGTTTTCAAGAAGTGGGGATTAAACCCGCAACTTTCCGTCTAAATAAACAGTTAAAAGTAACCCTGGTGAAACAATACCGAGGCAAAGAGTCTTCGGGCTATGTATATCGCATCGAAAATCAATCCAGTAAACCCATGGAATTAACGCCAACATTATTCGAACACTCCAAACTGATAACGATGGAGTTGTCCGAAAAAATGTTGCAACCCAGTCAAACCGCCTATTTTTATGGCATTTACCGTGAACAATCCAACATCGGGTAATAAGGAAGCGTGTCATGATGAAACCGTTTAAAAAGTTAATGAATAAAAGTAAAAAAGCCAATCTTAATCAAAGTGCCAAAATGGAGCAGCTTCGTAATGGCTTGGTTTTTCTACTGCTTGGTGGACTGTGTTATGGATTCTATTTTTATTCGTCAAAGCCACAATCTAGGCTTCCTGCAAATAAAAAGCCTGTGTTTGATGGGGTATTAGACAGCGCCTTTAGTAAATTAAGTGATGAGGCCGTACTTGAAAAACAACAACGCCAAATTGATGCACTCAAAGCCTTGGTAGAAAAAAATAAAAAGAGCACACCTAATAAATCAGACGATCTGGTTTCCGAAAACCAAGCTTTATTAAGCGCCATGCAAAAACAATTAGAGCAGCTTGCGCTTGAAAATAAAGAAATCAACGGAAAACTACAGGTGGCGCTTCTTAAAAATTCACAAACCAGTTTAGCGGCGGTGGTCGCAAGACCGCCTACGCGTGAAGAAATAGAGGCCCGTCATAAACAACGGATTTTGGATGAAAAAGCTTATTATGGCAAAGCAGGCCTTGAAACGGTTCATTTTAATTACCGCCGTCAGCAAAAAGAAGAGCGTACACCAGATAATTACGTATGGGCAGGAACCCATGCTGAAGGATTTTTACTCAGCGGGGCAAAAGGGGATGCTGGGATTAATGGTGCTAAAAATATGGGAACGGCACTGATTCGCTTGGATTCTAATGGAATTATGCCCAACAACCGTCATTCACGCCTTAATGGCTGTCTGGCTATTGTCTCTACGTATGGTGATTTGTCTGATGATGCGGTAGTGATGCACCTTGAAACCCTCTCGTGTGCGAAACCTAATTTAAGTTTTGAGCAAAAGGTGTATGGGGCAGTGTATGACTTGGATGCGATGCAAGACTTACGCGGTACGTCCATTTTAAAAACCAAACCTCTTTTAGAATACAGTGCGGCTGCAGGGATTTTAGCAGGCTTTGGGGATGGGCTTAAAAACCTCAATACGGCTCAGACCATTAATCCAGGTGCGGGCACCATTACGACTTATGGTCAGGCCTCCACCCTCATGCAATCAGCAGCAGGAGGAGCGGTAAGTAATCCGGCCAATAAAATCTCCGATTACATTATGAAAATCGCCGATATTTATCACCCTCTGGTGGTGGCGCGTGCAGGAAGACGTGTGTCCATCATGTTTACTAAAGGTTTTTGGATTGATAGGGCGCACCAATCCTTTGAATCGGGTAAATCCATTGATAATCAATCGGCTCAAAATGAAGCTGCGATTACAACAACCATTAGCCGAGCAGGTGGTGAAGCAGGGGAGAGTAGGAGTGGAGAGCCTTCAACGCCGCAATCCCCGTTTCAATCCGATACGCAAACGGCACAGCAATTTTTAAATCAGAATGGGATGCCCAATCAACCCCTCTTTTCAACCGTTAATCCTACAGGAGACGTACATGGTTAAAGCATGGCTTGTTTTGCTCTGTTGTTGTTCGGCAGTGACGCTTACGGGGTGTTCACGATCCATTTTTGATCATCAAGATGTTCGCTGTCCTTTTGTCGAGCGTGGTGGGTGCCAAAGCATGGAGCAGGTGAATCGTATGGTGGATGCACGGCGATTTACACCGGATGGGCAATACGTGCAACAAGAGCAATGTGTAGGCTGCAGCACCTACTCAAAATAAATGAAACGGAACTTTTTTAGGATTACCTATGTTCGCAACACTAAAAAAATACGTCCAGGGTTTTAGGGATTCAATCGATGACTATTTGGTTGAAGGGGAGGAGGAGTCGTCTTCCCAAAATGCCTTAAATGTTGGCGATCACCAATACCCTCTTTTTTGTAAGGAACTTCCTTATCATTATTATGATGAGGAATCGCACTTATTTATTAATCGCTGGAACTCAGGCTTATTGTATCGCATCACACCGTTAACCGGCGCGAATGAAAAAATTGCAGAGCAGTTGGATTCGATTTTAAGAACGAAGGTTTCTGATGAATTTAGCTTACAGCTCATCTTAGTCAAACACAATCAAGTGGGACCTGAGCTGGATGCTTTTTCAAATCAGTTCATGACTCACGATTTTGAGCAGTTAAGTGTGATGGGTAAAAGCCTTCGTTCGTTTTATGGTGAGGCCGCAGTTCATGGATTTAAAACCAATACCAATGTCAATCCTAGGATTACACAAACCGAATGTTATGTCGTAGTTGATAAAATCAATGGAAAAAACGAGGAAGACGTTAAAGCCCACTTTGCTCAATTTCGTATTGCTTTTGAAGCCTCGCTCATATCAGCCAAAATTGGTTTTAGAACCTGTAATGCTGAAGAGTTATTACGCTTACTTCATTTTTATCTGGCTCATGAACCCGATAATATTTACCCAAAATCCTCTTCTTATGATCCGACACAATTAATTAAACATCAGGTGGTTGGCCGTGATTTTGATATAGAGGTAGCCAAAGAAGGCCTGCTTTTTAGTGGGGTTAATAATCAAGGAGTGGCTTTTGAAACCGTGGCTTCCGTGATGACCATTGATGGCTTGCCAGGTGAATACCATCTTTGGGACAATATTAATAACAGCGCCAATATTTTTCACCCAGAGCAAAGCATTCCCTGTAATCACATTATTTCTGTTACCTACCTGGTTGACGAGCAAAACAAAGCGCAGGGGCGTGCGAATCGCAAGACCAGTGATTTGGATAAAAAAGCGAAGGGCGATTATGCGCTGCATGTTGCAGGTACCGAAAAAAAAGCGCGTGAATGGCGTCATTTTCGTGATGATTTGGCTTCCGGAAAGACCCGCTCTTGTAAGATGCTGTATAACGTCGTGCTATTTTCCAGACGCTCCGAATATGCCCGCGATATAGAAGCGGCGCGTACATGCTTTGCCTACAATGGTATTAAGCTTGCTTTAAGCCGTAGGATGCAATCCCCCTATTTTTTGGCAACCCTCCCTTTTTTATTTACGAATCATCTCCAAAAGGGATTTCAGCTACCCACGATGATGTGGCCTATTTCCTCATGGAATGCGACTCAATACATGCCCATTCTTTCGGATTGGGCGGGGACTGGGCGGGGCATTTTATTGCCGACACTACGCAACCAATTTTCCTGTATCGATCCGTTCTCGGGTAAGTTGGGCACGAATTACAACATTTCTGTGACCGGCACGTCCGGTGGAGGTAAAAGTTTTTTCATTCAAATGCTAATGCTCAACGTGCTGTTTAACGGAGGGGATCTCTTTATTGTCGATGTAGGGGGAAGTTATAAGAAGTTATGCCATGCCTTAGGTGGTGTTTATCTGGAATACTCCAATTTGGCAATGAACCCCTTTACCCATGTCACCAACATTGGCAAAGAAATACAGCATATTCTTTCTTTATTTCAATTATTAGCGTGCTCTAAGGATGGGGCCAGTGATGATTCCCGAGGAACGTTACGAGAGGCAATACTGCAGGCGTTTTTTGAGCATCAACAAACCACTTTAATTGATCATGTGCAGTCTAAGCTTCTGGAATTGCATCAGAACGACCGAGAAAAATACCCTACAGGAAAAATTCTGGCGAAAAATCTTGATCCTTATTGTACTCATTCAGAGCATGGGACGGTCTTTAATGCGCCATCTAAATTAGCGCCTGATGCACGCATTATTGTCGTGGATTTAAAAGAAATTGAGGACGATGAACACATTCGTGCGCCTGTATTACTGTCTATTTTGTCTCAGTTTCAAGGCCGTATGTTTAATTCTGATCGCAGCCGTCAAAAAATGTGCATCATTGATGAAGCCTGGTCCTTATTCTCTGGTGATCAAATTGCAGTTAATTTCATTAACCGAGGTTTTCGTACAGGACGGCGGCATAATGCTTCTTTTGTGACGATTACGCAAGGTATCGATGATTATTACGCCTTTCCTGAAGCACGTGCTGCTTGGGAAAATTCTGCAATCAAACTCATTTTTCTTCAAGATGCAGATTCGCTGGCCAAACACCAACAAGAACATAACACGTTTTCTGATTTTGAATTTAAATTACTTTCTTCATTTCCTAAAGCGAAGGAGGCTGGATTTTCACAAGTTCTGATTCGTGCAGACGGTATTTCTTCGTTTAATCGACTTTTTGTTGATCCGTTTACACGGGTCCTATTGTCTTCCGATGGTCGCGATTATCAGGCAGTAATGGATTATATCGCACAAGGGCGCTCGTATATTCATGCAGCCATGTTGGTAGCCAACAAACATTATGGTTTATCCAAAAGTGTGTTGGTAGAGGGAGGTCTTGCCGATGCTGCGTAATTATAAAGCCCAACTCTTAATTCTAGCGGGTTTGGTTTTGTCTGGCATGGTGTTATGGAGCATGCACAAGACCACACCGATTGCTGTAGTGGATATGCAGCGCTTACTGAATCAGCCGGCAGTTTTATTGAGCCAAAGTAACTTATCAGAACAAGAACAAAAGAGGGTGTTAAAGCAGTATTCGTCGTTGTTGCCTCAGACCTTGTCTCAGTATGGGGCTTCTCATCATGTGACCTTAATCACCGCAACAGTGATCTCCAGTGGACCCTTCGATGTGACGGATGAGGTGATTGCAGCAACCTTGGAACAGTTGGGTGCATTATGAAGAAAGTAGCGGGTTTGATTGCAGCACTCTTAATGAACGGAGCTCCGGCATATGCCAAAAACTTAGGCAATTACGGCCAGCTTTTTCCTGTTATTGAGCAGGACATCCGCCAGGTCATCATGGCGAAGCTGCATCGCTTAGAGCAAACAGGCGCCCTGAAACAGCATCAGCAACACATGGTGGCGCGAGTAGAGGAGCACGTGAGAAGACCAAAACCTCTTCATTTACCTACGACGAACACTCCTAAAACGCATGAATTAGATCCAAGTATCGTCGTGAATCATACGCTTTATACCCATGATGGGGCGATGATTGCGAAGAAAGGGGCACACCTTAATCCTTTTGAACGCGTGTCCTTTTCTAAAACGCTGTTTTTCTTCGATGCTGATGATCCGAAGCAACTTGCCTGGGCCAAAGCGCATTATAAGCATTTTGATCAGGTGAAATTTATTTTAACCGGAGGGGATGTTAAGGAAGCCTCTGAAGCTTTGGGTTCGATTTATTTTGATTTGGAAGGGCGCTTGAGTCGTTATTTTCACTTAAAGCATGTGCCTTCAATAGTCAGCCAGAAGGGATTGGTTTGGCGTATTCAAGAAATTGGGCAACACGAGCTACACAAATAGGAGTAGGTACTATGAATAAAAAAACAGTGATTAAAATAACCAAAGGCATTGGTTCGCTTAGCGTGTATGGGATTTATCATCTGTTTATTGGATTAATTCTCACCTTCATTTTTTCTCAACATCCTCATGAGTTACTTCATGAATTAAACGTAAACTCATGGCCTGCTTACTTAGCTGTAGCGGGTGTTGTGATTGGAATTTATTTATCCCTGTCTTCCTGCCTTTCATTTTGTGAGGGAACAGCAAACCATCAATACCGAATCTTTGATTGGAATAAGGTTACTTTTTATATAGAAATTTTAGTCCATATGACCTGGATTTTGCTCCCAGCACTCTTAATCCAGCATGCCGAATCGCTAAGAGCATTGAATCATTCATTAATTATTTTGGGTGTTGTTTTTTTCTTAAGCTTTGCAATGAGAAGACGCAATCGTCTGCAAATTATTGGTGGATTACTATGATGCGTCGATTCATTTCCCTAATAGCACTGCTTTTTTTACTGAGCCCGCTTAGCGGCATCTATGCCTCGCAGTGTAAAGGGCACTTCGTCAATCCAATTACCGATGTCTGCTGGAATTGTTTGTTTCCACTCACCATTGGCAGTAGTGAGGTGGTTAAAAGCAGTTATCCTGATACAAAAAATCCAGGTAATCCTTTGTGTTTATGCCCTACACCCATTGGAGAACGCTTAGGCGTCACTATTGGTTATTGGGAACCAGCGGCCTTGGTTGATGTAACTCCTAAACCATGGTGCATGGTCAATTTAGGAGTGCAACTGAATGTCACTAAAAAAGGGTTCGGGGGCTCACAAATGCCGGAGACGGATGGACGCGGTGCGTTTTATTACGTTCATTGGTACAAATACCCTCTGGTCTATTGGTTGCAAGTGTTAACGTCCTTAGGGTGTATGGAAACTGAAGATTTTGACATCTTATATCCGTCGGAGTTAGACCCCACTTGGAATGATTCAGAACTGGCCTTTGTTCTAAATCCTGAAGCCGTTTTATTTACCTCCCCGCCTGCAAGAGCTTCTTGTGCCTTTGATGCGACCAAAGCACTTGCAGGCACTGCCGTGAACAGTCTTTTTTGGTGTCAAGGTGCCCAAGGCTCTACGTATCCATTAACGGGGTTTGTTGCGCATCAAGCAAGTCCTATAAGTACCGCAGCCTTACTTGCAGAACGCGTTGACTTTAAATTGCATCGACCACCGACACCTGCGATTCGCGATTCAATAGGCCAAGATTGGCCTGCTGTATGTCATACCTATGCATCGAGCATTATGCCCAAAGACCGTTATCGTTATCAGTTGGTGAATACTTTGCCTGAAGCGCGTCAATGCCATCCGTTTGGGCAATCGGTGATTGGGTGGGAAGCAGGGCACACCTATCCAGGTGATGGAGACAATTTTGGGTTTTTGATTTGGAAGAAAAGAAACTGTTGTTTTCTTTAAATGATGGGGATGAATCATGAATGCATTTGGAATTTTTTTAAGTAGCCTGTTTTTAGTCACGGCAAGCCATGCCAATGTGAATGATTTTATTAATGCGGCATCGACAATGGGGAAGGCTGCGCAGGATTCAGTAAGCCAGGTCACGTTGGCTCATTGGAATGCGACATCCAATCAATCAAGTGCCCAAAATAAGACCTTGATTGATCAGATTATTGAACGTTCACGTCAAGAAGTGCCCGTTGCTCAAAAAGGCCAAACGGTTGATGGAGCCGTATTATTTGTTTCTTTTTCCATGCCAGAGCCCTTGTTGTTTTCACTGAGCAATGAGGCGGCTTCTTATAAAATTCCAGTTGTGATTAATGGTCTGATTGAGGGGGATTTTAAAAAAACCATAACAGCGTTTTCCAAGCTTCATGCTAAGGCCAAGGAGTCCAAATGGGCGTTTAATGGGGTATCGATTGATCCTCTATGGTTTGAACAGTTTCATATCACTGCGGTGCCTGCACTTGTTGTGAGCAAAAGGCCGAGCTCCTGTGGACAGCAATTACTTTGTCCCGAACAGACTTATGATGTGGTGTATGGCAATGCATCTATAAAAAACAGTTTACAACTCATTGCACAGAAAGGTGACAGTGCAAACGAGGTGGCGCAGGCGCTTTTGGAGAACGCTCATGTCTAAGTGGGTTGTGTTTATGACATTACTCTCTATGGGATGTTTTGCGAATCAAACAGGAACGGATTTTAAAACCTTTAATAATTACGCCAAATCGTTAAACGCCCAACCTAAAGATGCCATGCACGGGTTTGATCCCCATGCTCTTTTTGAACAGTACACAGAGCACCCTGAACAAGAAGGGTATTATCAAGGGGTTCAAAAGGAACAAACGGATTTATCCAGTCAAGCTCAAGCGGCGATTAAAAATGATCCTGGTGCCCAAACAGTCATTGATCATTTTGGAACAAACCAATTTGAACTCAATCTTGCCAATTCCGTATTGGCTCAATCCCAATTGATTCAGGATGAAAGTTATGCGATTACGCACGGTCTTTCCAATGATCGCGTTCAATGCTCAAATCAAAAGCCTGTCTGCACGATGAAGACGCATGAAGAACAATGCTTTAGCTCTCGTTTATTACCCGATCAAACGTGCACCAAGCACCTTAAGGTGCTGGTGGATTCTGAAAAAGTGGTGCAACGCGCTGATTTTTCGTTTTCGGTCGCTAAAAAATGGACCGGAGTGATTAGTGTGAATTTGGTGACTGGAGCAATCACTAATGCCGTGGCGGGCTCGGTTCCTTATCCCATTCGGATGAAGCATCCTTGTGATGGAATGAGTGCCACTATTCATTCGATACGAAATAATGGTGCGAATGCTTATTGGGTTCAGGTGATTGGCACCCCAACGTGCGCTAATAATGGGTTGTTGACCTTTTATATTAATAAAGGATGGGGCCGAATCTATCCCATTCAAGTTGCTTTGACGGTCACAGCACACTCCAAACCCTATATTAGCCAAGAGTATTGGGACAGTAATTGCACGAGCTTTGAAAATAAGGGCTCGCTGTGTCGAGTAAA
>JAIUOG010000152.1 GCA_020161725.1 Pseudomonadota bacterium | reverse complement strand
TGAAAAACCAATTAATTTAGAATGGTATCTCGATAAAAATGGCAATAAATTAAGAGCTAGATCCCCTTTTTCTGGTTGGTTAAGATTGGTTTTACAAAAAGACACACTAGGACAAATCGATAATGACAAAGTTATCTTGGATAAATATAGCCAAACTATCCCGCTTGATTATCAACAAAACTATAAAATAACCAATCAAACTCTAAACTATATCTTTAGCTGGCAAACCCAGGATGATAGGCCCCCACTTCTCCTAAGTTTACCTCATCAACGACATGAGAATATTGCAAACTCCGCTATTAGTTATCAGGGCATTAAAGGATTAATGGTAGGTGAAACAACTAAAACAAGGGAGATAAGCCTACCCGATATCCCACTTTATTTTTTAGAGCCGAAAAAGTTAAATGATTCACAAAAGGATAGTTTACGCAAAGCCTTAATCGAGGATTCAATTTTTCTAGAACGCCCATTCCCTGATGATGGACCTTATCAAACAGGTAAACGATATGCCAAAATAGCAAAACTCATTTTGATTGCTAATTATCTTGGTGAAAATAGTCTCCAACACAAAATGATTGCTTATATTGAAAAAGAATTGGTCAACAAAATGCTCGGCCTTAAAAACTGGCATTTTCAATATGATACAACCTGGGGAGGGATTATCCCCAGCCTCGATGACTATGGTTCACGTCATTATAATGACCACCATTATCATTATGGTTATTGGGTATATACCTTTGCTGTATTAGCAAAATACGATGCAGCCTGGCTTAATCAAACTTTACAAGGTAAAACCTATTCTCCAAAACAGTGGATTGATTGCTTAATTAGGGATTATGCGAATCAAGATAAGGAAAGTACTTATTTTCCCTTTCTACGTTATCAAGATGATTATGCAGGCCATTCCTGGGCCTCCGGTTTAACCTTATTTGAAGATGGGCAAAATGAGCAATCAAGCAGTGAAGCCGTTAATTCATATTATGCTATCGCTTTGTATGCTTTAGCTGTAAAAGACAAGGACTTAATCGATTGGGCGCGTTTTTTAATGACACGTGAACTAGTCTCAGCCCAGTTTTATTGGCAGATAACTAAAGATAGCTCTATTTATAGTGAGAAATTTAAACGAAATAACCAGGTAGTCGGTAATTTATGGGATAGTAAAATTGATGCCAATGCTTTTTTTAAACAATGTAAATCTGAATATCGCTGTGGTTTGCAATATTCTTTTGGTATTCAAATGCTCCCCTTTAATGGCATTACAACCTACCTCTTAAGTCGAGATTGGTTAACCAATGCGTCTCCTAGTTTAATAAAATTAATAACCGGTGAATATGGGGAAATAAGCCCTGCTTGGCAATGGATTTTAATTAAAGGTTTATCTTTGATTATGACTAAAGATGAAAGAAAAGACTTATTTAACAAAGCCGCCAATTCAAATCCAGAAGATTATGATCATGGTGATTCCAAAACCAATACTTTATACTTTTTAGCTGATGATTAAATTAATAAAAAAGACAGGGATTAGTTATTTAATTGCTCTAATATTGCAATTATTGCCTATTGTTGGCCATGCATCAGCTTTAGACACCCAGGTTAGAAGTTCAGAGGCGCTATCTTTTCAATTACCTGATAAGGCTAAAAAAGCATTAAATGCTAATCTTTATCATGATGATTTAATACAGAACCCAAACACACTACACCATTATGGCTATGCCTTTCTCTATTATCTTTTGCTCGCTATGGCTCTTTCAGGTGTTGTACCCGTTATTGTATTTTTTATCGAGCATAATCTGTCAGGGATACATGCTTTTATTAATCATTATAAAAAATGCAAAGATTATTATCCCCGTGTTGCTGTTGTTATACCAGCCTGGAATGAAGCCCTTGTTCTCGAACATACGATTGATATTTTATTAAAAATTGATTATCCCCTTTCTTCTTTACGCCTCTATATCATTGATGACGGTAGTACCGATAACACACAAGAATTGTTACAAGCTAAACAAATGGAATACCCCAGTAATGTTTTTCATGTTTATAAAGAAGGGGGCGGCAAAGGAAAGGCACACGCGGTGAACTATGGTTTAGCCCATATCCTTGCTGATGATTGGGCTGAAGCCTTCTTATTAATTGATGCAGACATTTCCTTCAAAAAAGATGCCCTTCGCCAAATGACTAGACATTTAGTTGATCCAGAAATTGGTGCTGTGACAGCCTATATCAAAGTTGGAAACCGCGATACGAACTATATTTCTCGCTCTATTGGTTATGAATATATTGTATCTCAATCGATTGCAAGGCGAGCGCAGAATGTCCTTGGTGTTGTTGCCTGCTTAGCAGGAGGCGCTCAACTTCATAGTAGAGCGAATATTGAAGCCTTAGGCGGCCATATTAATACCTCTACTTTAGCTGAGGATACCTATACCACCATGCTTACCCAAAAACAGGGTAAAAAAGTCATTTTTGAAGGCAATGCCTTCGTTTATGCTGAAGAACCGACCACCATTATAAGCGTTTGGAAGCAACGTTTCCGCTGGGCTCGGGGTAACTTACAAATTACTAAAGCCTTTAAAGATGTCTGGTTTCGCAAAAATACTACCTTAGGTAATTATCTCTTTGGCATTATTTGGTTTTGCGTCATTTTAGCCCCTATTTTTATGATTATGTCTGCCTGCGGGCTTCTGGGTTTATTTATGCTTAATAGTAAACATTCAGCTGAAGTCTTTTTTTATTTAACTTCAATTAGTCTTTTTGTTTATTTATATACAACTATTTTCGCCATTCTCATTGATAGGCGAACCTCACGGCTCTCCTGGCTTGAAGGCATTGTTTATCCCGGTTTAATTTCCTTATCAATTTTGTTAATTTCCATTAACCCCGACTTATTTTTTAGACAGATTAATTATCTATTTAATACCTCAAATCCAGCACGTCTTAATGAAATTTTATTAATTTTTATGGAGGCCTGGAGTGCTTTATGTATGATTTTAGCTTGGTGTGTATTTCGTCTGGAAGTGGCAGGTGTTGCTAATCGTATTACTAATTTTTTACTGATGATTGTAGGTTACGGCCCTCTTTTATGTACAGTTAATCTCGCAGCTTATATCGCTGAAATTAAAAGACCTAATCTAGTTTGGGATAAAACAGAAAAAATAACCTCGAAACGAACCATATATGCGCGTAATATTAAACCTGAACCCTTTGATTATAATAAAGCGTTATCGAAGGATTTAATGCGTGAATATAAATTTGTATGTAGGCAGCTAACAAGCCTTGCTATTGTTAGCCTTATCTTTTTAATACTTTATATTACTTAGAATATGAATTTAATTTTCTTCATCTTCTTGTTTTTTAACCTAGAGCTTGCCTTTGCATCGGCAGAGCCTGTTATTCTTTGTGATGCAGGAAAAGGTTTAGAGCTTCTTAACCAAGAAACTTATTTGCCGGCGCAAATAGAGATGA
Organism: Pseudomonadota bacterium; assembly: GCA_020161725.1. GTDB lineage: Bacteria > Pseudomonadota > Gammaproteobacteria > Legionellales > Legionellaceae > Tatlockia. The sequence goes on along the minus strand of JAIUOG010000152.1, from coordinate 1,476 downwards.
TTTTAAATTCCTGCGATAAAGTTAGCCCATCTTCCCCCCAGGTTTTATTATTACATGCCCTTTTTGCTCGCAAAAAAGAACATTATGATGAAGCCATCAGTTGGTTTAATAAAGCGATTGACCTTAACCCTAAAAATCAATCCCTTATTTTAGAATTAGCAAGTACTTATGATACTGCCAAACGATATGAAGAGGCGCTTCACTATTATCAAATAGTCTTAATGAAAGAACCCTTAAATCGAGCTGCTTTATTAGGTAAAGCAGGTCTCCTTTTTAAAGAGGGAAAATACAGTCAAGCCAATGCGACTTACCAAATGCTTTTATTAGCTAATTCAGAAGATATTGATGCTTTGAATGGCTTAGGCAGAGTAAAACTCGCAGAAAAAGATTTGAATAGCGCTAAGCTCTATTTTGAAAAAAGCTTAAAAATAGACCCTAATAATATTGAGGCAATTAATGCCTTAGCCAATTTACAAAAAGAACCTTCGCATTTGAATTTATTATGCAACAGCATGGAAGGTTTAATTCTATTAAATCAAGCAAAGCCCAATAACGCTGAAATAGAGAAAATTTTAGCTCAATGCGCGCTTAATCAAATTGATAATAGTCAAACAGCCTTATTAAAAGGGTTATTAGCTAGAAAAAATAAAAACGACCAAGTTGCTATTTTTTGGTTAGATAAGGCTGTTCATTCCAGTGAAAAAAATGATTTCACTGCGAAATTGGAATTAGCGCTAACTTATGAGCAACAAAAAAATAACGACAAAGCTTATACAATTTACCAAGGCATTCTATTAGATGATAAGTCTAATAAACCTGCTTTATTAGGTGAAGCTCGCATACTAAGAGCCCAGTCAAAACTAGAGGAAGCTACTCTAATCTATAAAGAAATACTGGCTAAAAATGCGAAAGATATTGATGCTTTAAATGGCTTAGCCTGGACAGAATTAGCCAATGCTAATTTTAATTCAGCCCTTAAATTGTTTGAACAAAGTCTGCAAATTGCACCACAAAATGAAGAAGCAAAAACAGGGATTAAACAGGTTGCAGAAGCCAAATTAACAGGCAGCCTTAACCAAGCCTTGCCTCTATTATGCGAGGCAGATGAAGGGTTAATTTTACTAAACCAAGCGAATCCACCAATAGAAAAAATTAAAGGTATTTTAGGCAAATGCGATAGGAATACGCCGAATAATACCTCCGCCTTAGTCTTACATGGGCTACTTGAGCGTCATTTTGCCTTAAAGACAGGCGACTATCATTTAGCGATTGCTTATCTCCAGAAAGCCACCAAAACGGCAGAACCATCTAATCATATGCCGATAAATGAGCTCGCTGTTACCTATGAATGGTCACATAGACCTAAAGATGCGCTAGCAGTTTATCAAAAGATCTTGGATAACAATCCGAATGATAGAGTAGCCCTTTTAGGAAAGGCAAGAGTATTAAGAAGCTTATATGAAATTGCCCCATCTG
>JAIUOG010000151.1 GCA_020161725.1 Pseudomonadota bacterium | reverse complement strand
TTAGCAATAGCCGCAATACCTGTTACTACTGAACCGATGATAATCGTAATCGCTTCGGCCGCTTTTAATTGTATATCAGTTAAAGGTAAAGGTAAGTGGTGATTTACTATTGTTAAAAGAATCCAGGCAGCTAACAGCATACCCGCAATAACGACGGAGCTTCCTGGGCTTGCTGTAACACCTACCATACCTGAAAAATAGGCAGTCATAACAGAAAATAAGAAACCAATGATTAGAACATAAAAAACCAAGCCTAAAGTAACTAAAGAGCCTTTATGCCCATCTAAACCAACTGTGCTCAAGGGAAAAATTGAAGAGAAAAAGACATAAAGACCAATAAGCACAAAAAAAACTGCAATTAAGATAAAACCTAAAGGAATATCTTTATCGGTACGTGGTAAATTGTGCCTTTTATATTCTTCTTTTTTGAAACTTTGGAAGGAGAGGCTAATACTTTTTATTAAGGGTTTAATCAATTTAAAAAAAGTAAAAATACCGGCAAATAACATAGCCCCTATGCCTAAATAGCGCATTTGGCTATTCCATAATAAATTGGCAGCATCTGATGCTGTATGCTGGCTGATAATTTCAGGATAAAAAGTACTTACAATGGGAGTTGCAATAAGCCAAGAAAGCACGGCACCTAAAAAGATGCTAAAAGCCATTTCAGGACCAACTAAGAAACCAGCGCCTATCATAGTGGGCGAAAAACCAAGTCCAAAACCAAAGAGCGTTCTTTTTGTTGAAAACCAAAAACTCCAATTAGAAGCAATCAATTTAAAACCGGTTTGAAAAAGCTCTAGAAGCCCACCTAAGGCTCCGCCTAAAAAGATGTCCTTAATGCCAAAACTTTGGTTAGTTGATGATTTTAAAACCTCGGCAATCGCTTTGCCTTCAGGGAATTTTAATGAAGCATCATTAACTAAAACTCGCCTTAGGGGAATTGAAAATAAAACACCTAAAATGCCACCGGCTGCTGCAATAAAGAAATTAGTAAAATAATCAAAATGGTTCCAATATTGAATAATAATAAGAGCAGGGATAGTGTAAACAATACCACCAGCAACTGCCTCACCTGCTGAAGCAGCTGTTTGTACTGCATTATTTTCAAGAATACTAGGTCTTTTAAAAAAGCGTAAAATCCCCATTGATAAAATGGCAGCAGGAATAGAAGCTGAAGTCAAAATACCGAGTTTTAAAGCAAGATAGGCATTGGATAAAGCCAAAACTACGGTCAAAACAATAGCTAAAATAATGGATCTAAAAGTTAACTCAGCCAGATTTTCATCTGCAGTCAAAAGCCTGGACATTAATTACCCCATATTGCTTTGGTGATTTCTGGGAGCATCAAAGCATTAAGCTTAGCTTTAGGGATTAATACATCTTGAGCACCATATACATAGGCAGCAACCTGGTATGGTTTAAAGGTTATAACTAAACCTTCTTTACTAAAATTCCAATTTTGATAATTTTCAATTGCAGGCTTTGTACCCTCAATAATTAATTCATCATTGGAAAAATCTTTTTTCATTAGCGCATTTTTACAAATAGTCGCAATAGGGTTTAAATAATCCGTGTCTTTTTTGAATAATTCAGCAAAACTTATTTTTTTACCATCAATAAAATTGAGTGTTTCTAAGCTGTTATTAGGATGGGCAGCTCCCCGCGTATAAGCAGAAACAGTGAATAACAAACTTAAGGCTCGCTCGTTTTGATAAACAATTTTATAATCAATGTATAAACCGTTTTTACCTGGTATATCCGCAGGTAAATTAGCATCAACCTCAGGCATATTAGCCTTTTTTAATTGCTCAACTAGGTGTTTAATTTCCTCATTCATACTCTCTTTGGCAAAACCTTGAGGATATTTAATTTCAAGAATTAATTCCTTGGTTTCACTTTTGATTAACGTAGGCGTTTCTGCATTTGCAAAGTTGATGTTAAACATAAAAATTAACGAAACTATTATTGAAAAAATTTGTTTCATTTAAAAAAACCTCGAAATTGAACTTAAAATAATTAATTTATCCATTGACCGGCTATCATTGTATTCTTTTCTAGCGGATATCCAAAATAATAACAAAGATTTGCACTCTCTTTTATTGACCAAAGCACTAAATCAGCAACCATACCTTCTTTTATTAGGCCTATTTTATCCTCTAAACCCAGCGCTTTGGCAGCTTCAGAAGTAACTGCTTTTAAGGCTTCATCCGTAGTTAAACCAAAAAATTGGCAAGCCATATTCATCATTAATAACAACGATGTTGTTGGAGAAGTACCCGTATTTGAATCAGTAGCCACAGCCATGCTAATACCTAAGTCCCTTAACATTTGAATGGGTGGTTTGACTTGTTCTTTTAAAAAATAAAAAGCACCGGGTAGAAGTACAGCAACAGTTCCCGCGGCTTTCATAACCAAAGCACTTTCCTCTGATAAATACTCTAAATGATCGCAAGATAAGGCTTTGAAATTAGCTGCCAAACCAGAAGCACCGATATTGGAAAGCTGTTCCGCATGACACTTAATCGCTAGTTTATGTTCTTTTGCCACTTTAAAAATTGCCTCAGTTTGCTCTAAATTAAAAGCAATTTTTTCACAGAACACATCCACTGCATCTGCAAGTTCTTCTTCTGCTACAAAGGGAATCATTTCATTACAAATCAAATCAACATAAGCTTGCTGATTAGTCTTAAATTCGGGAGGTAGGGCATGAGCGCCTAAAAAGGTTTTTTTAATGCGAAGGCCTGTTATCTTTTCTAATTCTTTCGCAGCCTTTAACATTTTTACTTCCGTTGCTAAATCTAAGCCATAGCCTGACTTTATTTCAACTGTGGTCACTCCCTCATTCAAAAGGGCTTTAAGGCGCGGTAAAGATTGCTCTACTAATTCAGATTGAGAGGCTTTTCTAGTTAAAGAAACCGTTGATAAAATACCGCCTCCCTTCGCTGCTATTTCAGTATAACTACAACCCTCCATACGCATTTTATATTCTTCAGCCCTATTACCGGCATAAATTAAATGCGTATGACAATCAATTAAACCGGGGGTAACCAGGTTGTTTTTACAGTCTTTTATTGATAAAGCTTTTTCTTTATAAAATGCTGGTATCGATGCCATATCACCACAAAAAACAATCATCCCAGCAGCTATGGCAACTGCCTGATTGGGTACGTCTGTCCCCTTCGAGCTTAATAAAGTGGCATTGACTAACAACAAATCAATAATCATTTTTACTCCAAAGGTGGAACTTGATGATTAGATGGCAACCAAGCCTTGTGATGGCTTGTATCATAGATATCCCATTCCTTAGAGCAGTAGGTTTCATTATCTAGATTTAATAAAAGCCAAGCGAGAAAAAGAGCCACTGTTTCTGTGCTAATTAAACCATTTTTTGCTTTTAATCCTTGGAAAAAAGCAAGTTTTTCCTTATCCATAAATTCGGATTGCCGAACAAAATCTTGCATCGGACTATCAATAATGCCGGGCATCACACTAGCAAAATAAGGATTTTTTATTTCTAATTGAAAAGCACGTGTTAACATAGAAAGGGCAGCCTTAGATACACAATAAGGAGCCCATGCTTGCACAGGGAAATAAGCGACACCCGAACCAATATTTAGCACCCTCCCCCCTTTCAATTTTTCGAGTAAAGCTTGGGTTAAAAATAAAGGGGTATTGAGATTGGTTGCAATGATCTTATTCCAATCGTCTTCTTTGATTGCAGCAATCGGCGCAATAGGCTCTATTGTACCTGCATTATGAATGAGTCCTGATAGCAGTTCTTGGCTTTTAAGATGAGAAACTAAGGCATTTCTTCCAGAGGGAGTCGCTATATCAGTACAGAAATAAGTGATTTTTGATGAGGTTTCGGCTATTTGAATTAAGTTGGTTTCACGGCGGCCAACTATCAATACATCCTTGCCGCGGCTGGCTAAAACTTTTGCTAAAGCAGCCCCTAAACCACTACCACCACCGGTAATTATAAACATCTTGTTTACCTATTATTGAAACCCAAGGATGATAACAGACCTTACAATTTTTAGCACCTCTTCTGCTATAAGCGAAACCAAGGTTAGGGATCTTTTCTATGCCCTTATGCTGTATGTTAAAGAGCAATTTGGTGTGATTTATAGGGTATCAGGCATGCATAAATGGCTTCGACGCAATGGGTTTAGTTACAAAAAAACCATGGGTTTACCGCATAAAGCAGATGTTGAATTACAAAAGCAGTTTATTACGGAATACAATGCATTGAAGCAAGTAGTGCTTTATCGCGAAAAGGATTGATCATTAAGTTTCTACTATAATAAATAATGTTAATATTAATGACAAAGGTCTTGATAATGACTCTTAGTTTTAATGAATTCTATCAATATGTCTTTGGAACATTCTCTCAAATTGAAATAAACGCTCAAGTACCTGAAAATAAAAGAAAAGAGCTATTCGCAAAGAGAAAAGAGGCCATCCAGAACAAATTCAAATTAATTACAGATAATACCGACCTTTCTCCTCGATTTCGTGGCTTATTGCGTGAATTAAATAATCAAGAACTAGAGGACCATCTTTATGGTAATCATACAGAGCAGGTAGAACCTACCCCCTTCCCACAAGATGAAATAATTTTGGAACATTTTGAGTCATTAGATCAGCAATATGGTTATTTTGCACAAAATAAAACGGCAAAAGAGCGTTTTATCACATTTTTTAAAGCCTGTAAGTTAATAGCAGATTTTGATGAAATGAATAATACAGAGCATGATAGTCTAGCCTATGAACATGCTTATAAAATTTTAGTATTGACAGATTCAAAACATATATTGGATGTGGAGAAATTCTTTGAGAAATATAGCGATCGTTTTAAAAATGGAAAACCAATTCATGATATATTAGTACTTGCAATTCCCAAAAACGATCCGCCTATTCATTTAGCTGGCTGGCAAAA
>JAIUOG010000150.1 GCA_020161725.1 Pseudomonadota bacterium | reverse complement strand
CTGTTATCCAGCCGATGTCGGCCGTACACCAATAAACTTGTCCGGGTTTATATTGAAATGCAGTCTGGAACGTGTAGGCCACATACACCATATAGCCCGCACAGGTATGCACCATGCCTTTGGGTTTTCCGGTTGAGCCTGAAGTATAGAGAATAAACAAGGGATCTTCTGAATCCATTGGCTCAATATCGCATTGAGTTTCAACTGTGTTTTTTAGCTCGTGCCACCAATAATTAGCTTTGGGGTTAAAATCAATATTTTCAGCAGAATTTTTTATTAAAAGCATAGGAATGGGAAATTGCTTCAGAGCTTCATCAGCCTGTTTTTTTAAACTAAAATGTTTTCCACCACGGTAAAAGCCATCCGCTGTAACTAATAATTTACAATCTGCCGTTTTTAATCTTTCAGCTAAAGCTTCAGCAGAAAAGCCCGCAAAGACTACTGTATGAACAAGGCCAAGTCTTGCTGCCGCGAGAATTGCAACAGCAGCTTCAGGTATAAGAGGCAAATAAATGCCAATTTTATTCCCTTTTTTAAGCCCTAATTGCTTAAAAATATTGGCCATCTGGCAAATTTCTTTATGTAAATCAGCAAAAGATAAAATACGGCTTTGATTAGGTTCGTCACCCTCCCAAATAATAGCAGGATGATTGGCTTTGTCTTTTAAATGTCTATCAACGCAATTTTCGCAGGCATTAAGTTTAGCACCAGTAAACCACTGAACATTTCCTTCACCAAAGTTTCCTTTTAAAATAGCATCCCAAGGTTTTTGCCAGGTTATTTTTTTTAAAGCTATTTTTTCCCAAAATTGAATTAAATCATTATGATAAGTCATCTTAAACTCCCTTTATTAGCCTAATTCTAGTGATTAGCTTTTATAGAGGCAACTTATTTCTTAGGATTAATTGTTAATGGTTTAGAGTTAATAGCCGATAAAAACTCAAATAAACTAAATCAGAGAGCTTATGATTAAATCGTCTCTTAGCTATCGTGGCATTGTCACCTGGCTTATTTGCTCTCTATTCTTTATGTATGAATTTCTTTTACGCACAGTATTAGGTGTTTATCAGCAGCCTATTTCGCTTGAATTAAACTTAACTCCCTTTAGTTTTGCTATTTTAAGTTCAAGTGTCTATCAGCTTGTTTATAGCTTTATGCAAATACCTGTAGGTCTGCTTTTATTGCATTTTTCTTTTAAAAAAACGTTATTATTAGCCATTTTAATTTGTGTTATTGCTAATATTGGATTTTCCTTAGCAAGTTCCTTTCAAGCAGCACTTTTATTCCGTACTCTGATGGGGCTAGGCTCATCCTTTGGATTTATTTGTTTACTTGTAGCGGCTTATCATTATTTACCACGCAATAACATTGCTTTATATATCGGTTTATCTCAATTTATAGGAACACTAGGCCCTATCTTGGCCGCAGGTCCGCTTCATTTATTATCGCAGACAAGCTTTCTTCATTGGCGAAATCTACTTATCTATTTAGCAGGTTTAGGCTGCATACTTGCCCTGTTAGTTTTAATAATAATTAAAGAAAAAAGTCAAACTAAAGTACTAAATTTAAATTTAGACGTTCCTTTTAGGTTTTTTCATTTAAAAAAGTTTCTTTGTCAAAAGCAAGTTTGGTTTATCGCTATATTTACTAGTTTTATTTATTTTAGCCTTGAGTATTTATCGGAAAATGAATGTAAATATTTTTTAGTTAATAAAGGATTTTCAGAAAATTTTTCAACTTTTATGATAAGCCTTTGCTGGCTCAGTTATGCAATTGGCTGTCCTTTGTTAGGTTTTATTTCTGATAAGTTAAAACGAAGAAAAAATATTATTGTCTTAAGTGCTAGTTTAGCCCTAATTGCTCTATTTAGTATTATTTATCTTTCTTTAAATGAAACCATACTTGCCTTTTGTTTTGCTATGCTAGGCTTAGGTGCGAGCGGTCAAAGTATTGGTTTTGTGATTATGGCTGAGCAATGTAATGAGAACCATTTAGGCTTAGGCTTAGGTTTTAATAATGCCATGATTGGCTTTTTTGCGGCAGGTTTAGCCCCTTTAATTAGTTTTATTTTAGAACAGTCACCAGCCTTATTAAATTACCAAATTGCTTTCTCTCTTATGTTAATAGCACTAATAATAGCGCTTATTTTGGCTCAATTCTTTATTAAAGAAACTTATAAGCCCCAAATAAACCATCAATTATAAGTTAGATTACACAGTACTTTTCAATAAAGGAAAATAGCTTTTCATAAAAATCCCCATTCCATAAATCATCATGGCCTTTATTGGGGAAAATAATAAATTCTTTTGGTGAATTTGCTTTTTGAAATAAAGCCATAGCTTCCTCAATTGGTACGACCTTATCTTTATCACCATGGAGAATAAGCTGGGGCAACTTAATGTTGGTAATACGACTTAATGAATCAAATTTATCCTTCGGTTTGAGAGGCAACCAAGGATAATGGTATTTAGCCACTGAGGAGAGCGAACTAAAGGGCGATTGTAAAATTAAACATGGACTTTCATTGTCAACAGCTAATTCAGTTGCTACAGCGGTACCCAAAGATTCGCCATAGAGAATGATTTGATTGCTAGGAATGCCTATTTCATTTAGATAGTGAATTGCTCCCCTTGCATCACAATAAAGTCCTTTTTCAAAAGGATAACCTTTGTTACCACCATATCCTCGATATTCAAGCAAAAGCAATCCATAGCCTCTATTTAAGATTTGGCGGGCTATAGGCATACGATAACCAATATGCCCTCCATTACCGTGAAGATAAAGAACAACTGGTTTTTCTTTACTGATAGGCTCTTTGTACCAAGATGAAAGAATTAAACCATCGCAACTTTTTATATCAACTACCCTCATATCAGTCGCATGATGATCGGCAAGTTTAGGACGTTCATAATTAGGAAAATAAATTAACTTTCTTTGGAAAAGGTAAAGAAGTATCAAATAACAAGATATCAAAATAATTAAAAAAAATAGTAATTTTTTCATATTAATGCGGGTATTGTTCTGCATTGGCCAACAACCAATCGTCTTTAAACCCTTCAGGAATATCTGAGCCTAATAAAGAGCCCCGCTCTAAGTATTGATATAATTCAGCAAAGTTTTTCACTTTTTGATTTGAAATTCGTTGCCAGATTAAATGAGGTTTAAGCTTATCAGGACTATCTAAACCAAGTGCCCCAACTAATCTTAAAAAGCTTTTAACCGTTTCATTATGGTAATTTTTAACTCTAATTCCTTTGGCATCAACGTCAATCGCTGCTGCTCGTTTAGGATCTTGTGTCGTTACTCCTGTGGGGCAATTTCCTGTATCACAACGTAAGGCTTGAATACAACCTACAGCAAACATCATTGGCCTTGCTACGTTACAAAGATCTGCACCCATTGCAATTTTTTGTAACATATCAAAACCATCAACAATTTTTCCGCTGGCGATTATCCTTATATCTTCACGTAAATTACAACCAACAAGGCTAGAATGCACAAAGGGTAAGGCCTCATCTAAGGCAAGACCGATATAATCTGAAAATTCAGTTGTTGCAGCACCTGTTCCCCCTTCTGCACCATCAACAGTAATAAAATCAGGTTTTATCCCTGTTTGAAGCATCGCTTTACAAATACTAAGAAAATCTGCTTTTTTACCAATACACAATTTAAAACCAACTGGTTTTCCCTTTGATAATTTACGGAGTCGCTCAACAAAATTCAATAAACCTATTGGGGTATTAAATTCTGGGTGTACAGCCGGCGAATGGCAATCTTTACCTACAGGTATACCCCTAATTTTAGCAATTTCTTCAGTTACTTTTTCCCCAGGTAAAAAACCACCATCACCTGGTTTTGCTCCTTGGGATAATTTGATAGCTACCATTTTAATAGAAGGATGGCTTGCCTTTTGCTCAAATTCAGTATCATTAAAAAGCCCATCTGCAGTGCGGCAACCAAAATAAGCAGAGGCCACTTCCCAAACAATATCAGCACCATACTCCAGATGATAAGGAGATAAACCACCTTCTCCGGTATCTTGAAAAAAGCCACCAAGTTTAGCACCTAAATTCATGGCAAGAACTGCTTTCGAACTTAGCGCACCAAAACTCATTGCTGAAATATTAAGTCTTGAGCAATCATAGGGTTGTAAACAATTAAGACCGCCTATAAAAACGCGCCCACAAGCCTCAGGTACATTTTTTACTGTCATTGAATGCAAAATAAAATTATAGCCTACATTATTAATGTCCTGTTCTGTACCAAAAGGATGGGTGCCGCTTCCGCCGTGCGCTCTTTTTTTGACAAGATCACGTTGCTCTCGATTGTAAGGACGCCCACTTTTATCATCCTCTAGAAAATATTGCCTAATTTCAGGGCTGATAAATTCCATGAGATAACGTATATGGCCTATAACAGGATAATTATATAAAACATTATTATGTGATTGGCTGTCAGAAATCCCCAGTAAAATTAGAGGAATAATAATAAAAAATAAAAAGACAAGGCTGGGCCAAAAAAGGGATAACCCCGCAACTAAAATAATGATTAATAAGGAAATAAGGTAAAAAAGCCTTTGCCACATATAAAATCCTTTTTAAAATGTAGATTCCATTCTCACATAATTTGAACGCTTTAAAAAGAGCCTTATTTTACTTATTGTAAATCATGTTAATTGCTGCAATATCGCCTTTACTTAAATGGTCACGCTGACCTATCGTAATATCTAAAAATTTAGGGACTATGGTTTTTTTGCCATTTTTAGTAAAAGCATAGGAAGAATAATGCATGATGGAGTCGTAGTTATAACTGCCATGATCAATACCATCATTAAAATGTTGATTGAAATTAGACAGATGTGGTTCAGATATATTTTCCCAAATAATTTCTATATATTGATCTCTATCCTGTCTTGAATGTTCATGCCAAAGACCTAGGGTATGACCTAATTCATGAGCTAT